>JAPLTZ010000066.1:2805-18295 GCA_026397895.1 Verrucomicrobiota bacterium
GTTCACAGGAATTCCGTCGGCGCACGATACGGTGGAGCGCGACGAACAAGGCCGTTGCCGTTTTCTCGGTTACATCGTGAAGTTTGGGCCGTGGACGCTTTACCACAGCGGCGACACACTTTGGCATGACGCGTTGCCGGACTTGCTCGCAGCGCAGCGGCCTGATGTGGTGCTGCTGCCGATCAACGGCCACGATGCTGCGCGCCGGGTGGCGGGAAATCTCAACGGCCCGGAAGCGGCGGCGCTGGCGAAAGCTTGCGGCGCAGCGCTCGCCATCCCGGGTCACTTCGACATGTTCACCTTCAACACCGCGACGCCGGACGCCTTCGTCTCCGAGTGCGCGCGCCTCGCGCAACCTTGCCGCGTCCTCCGCTGCGGCGAGCGGTGGAGTTCCGCCGGGCTGCGCCCGCGACGGTAATCAAAAGCAAACGCGCCGCCGACGGATGTCAGCGGCGCGTTGTTTGGTTCTTCTGAATCAAAAATCCCAGAGGCCGATCGTGGTCGCGTCTTTCGTCAGCGGGCCGGCGGGCCGACCGCTGATTTCCCGCACGCCGCGCGAGAGGCGGACGTTGTCCACCACGCCATCGCAGTCGAGACCGCCTTCGACGATTTTTCCGAACGCCAGTTCGCCGGGCATCGCTTCGCCTTGAAGCGGTTGGGCGGGCATCTCTTTCACGAGCTGGCCGTCCACAAACAGGCGCACGCGCTCCGGCTCGATGCTGGTGGCGAGATAATGCCATTTGCTGTCGCAGATGTTCGCCCCTGAATCAAAAACCCCGCCGCGTCCAGGTTGGAAGACGCACAGCGTCCCACTGCCGGCGGCGGAATACAGCGACCAATGTTCCGCCGACGCCTTGGCATCGCTGGCGACGAGAATGTTGAATCCGGTCGTGCTGTCCAACTTGGCCCAGCACTCCACCGTGAGCGGGCGTTGGCGATATTCGGCTTTGCCGTCCACGTTCATGCCACCGCGCAATGCCTTGCCGAATGCCGCTGACAGGGAAGCCTCACCAGACACACTTGCAACAGGCGCGGCGGCGGGAACGGCGGCGCGGGTTGCGGCGGGCTTTTTCCAGGCTTGCGGCACGGGCTGCGGACCGGGCACTCGGCCTTCGAGTTGCGGCACGAGCCAATCGAGGCCGTCGAGCTGATCCTGCAAGCGCAACTCCGCATCGGCGCTGGCCATCTCGCCGAGCATGCAGACCGGCCCGTTCCAGCCGCTGTCCTTGATGATGCGCAACAGCCGGAGGTCTTCCTCGCCCTGTCCGAGCGGCGCTTCGCGCAGGCTGTTTTTCTGCAGATCGCCGTCTTTGGTCAGGCCGTGGAGCGAAATGGCCAGCAGGTAGGGCTGCATCTTGGGAAACAATTCGGCGAAGCGGTCAATTTCGCCGTAGCCGTGGTGCTGGGTATAGACCATGCCGACATTGTTCACGCCGTCCTGCTTCAACCGTTTGATGATTTCAATCTGGTTTTCCGGCACGCCGGCCCAGCCGCCATGATTATACAGCGCGACCTGACAACCGACCTTTGCGGCCTCCGCCGCGATGGGTTTTACCGCCGCAACCAAGCGCGCCACATGAGCCGCCTGGGCTTCTGGAGTTTTTTCAAAGGCCTTGTCGAGGCGCAGGTGCGGCCCACCTTCCATCATCACCCAGAGTTGGGGATGGATGTTGTTGCGCTTGATGCAATCCAGGCTGGCGCGCGCCTCGGCGTTCAGTCCGCCCGGAAACCACCAGGCCGTCATCTCCACGCCGTGCTTTTTCATCGCCGCCACTTCCGTGTCGAACGTGGGGATTTGCTCTTTGCGCCAGTCGTAGGCGAATTTTTTAAAACCGAGTTTTTCGAGCATCGCGGCGCGGGCTTCCGGGCCGCGCCTCTTGGCGTCGAACGGCACGATGCACCAGGTGGTCAGATTGGAGCGGGCAAACAGGCCGGTGGTGGCAGGGGCGGATTTCGCCGCCGGCGTCGCGGCGGGAGCGGCTGCCGCAGGCTGGCTGTCAAAATCCCACAGGCCGATGGTGGCCGCGTCCTTCGTCAGCGGAGCGGTGGGCGCGCCGGTGATTTCCCGCGCGCCGCGCGAGAGGCGGACGTTGTCCACCTCGCCGTCGCAGCCGAAGTCGCCTTCGACAAGCTGGCCGAAAGCCAGATCGCCGGGCTGCGGATCGCCGGTGAGCGGGGCGGCGGGCGCTCCGGAACGCCGGATGTGAACAGGCTCATTCCGGGCTCACTCTAGCTGTCGCCCTTGATGCCGGCGTCCTTCACCAGCTTGCCGTCCAGGAAAATTCGCACGCGCTCCGGCTCGATGACCGCTGCCAGGAAATGCCACTTGCCATCGCAGATGTTCACTTCCGAGTTGAAGTCGCCGCCGCGCCCCGGCTGATACAGGCTCAACGCGCCGCTGCCGACGTGCGTGTAAAACTCCCAATGTTCCGCCGAGGCCTTGGTGTCGCAGGCGACGAGGATGTTGTATGCGTCGGCGCTGTTCAACTTGACCCGGCACTCCACCGTGAGGTCATGCCGCCGGTCAACGCTTTGCCGAAGGCCGCCAGACCGGTCGGGCGGGCGGCGGGGCTGGCCGTCGCGCTGGCGGAAAGCAGCTTGCCGGTCTTCTTGTCCCAGACGACGGCGCGCTTGGCGAAACGGTGTTTGCCGTGACAATCGGTGCAGAGCGGGGCGTTGGCGTTGGCGCTGTTGGCGCAACGTTCTTTCCACCGCGTAACAACGGCCATCGCCGGGGCGTCGTGGGTGACGTGACACTTTTCACAGGCGGCGGCGATGCCTTCCGCGGGGAACATCACCTCCGGCGGAATGAGATTGGCCTCGTCATCAACATGCGCGCGCGAGTCGCCGTGGCATTTCACGCAGCCGATGCCGCCCTCCTCGTGCTTCAGGGCGAACGAATCGTCGAGCAGGTTGATGTGGCAGACGTAACAGGGCGAGTTGTCCGCCGCGCCCGCCTTCTTGACCTTGGGCTTCGCGCGGGACGATTCCCCGGCTGCCGGAGCTGGCCCTTGCAGGCGCGGCGCGTCATCGGTCACAATCAACGGCGGCAAATCGGCCGACTTTGCCCCCAAATTCGAGACGCCTGCGCCACTGAAAAACGCACCCAGCACCGCCATCGCCACCAAACCGGAAGCATTCAGTGGGAATTCAACGCAAAGACGCAAAGACGCAAAGACGCCAAGTGGAGCAAGGTTTGCGCCTTTGCGCCTTTGCGCCTTTGCGTTAAAGAACTGCCACATCGTTCCGGCCAAAATGAATTTTTGCATAAAAGATATTTGCGAAATGGAATTAAGATATGAATTCGCGTGCGGGTTCAGACGTAGTCCCAATTCTTCAGCCATTGGTAATCCGCCGGGAGGTTGGCCGCCGCGTAGCGGTTGACCTCGTGGAGTTCCGCGCGCTCGTCGCCGTCCAGCTTGCGGCGCTCGGCCACGGCAAGAGCGACGTTGTCCACCTGCTGCACGCTCGCCAGCCCGGCGATGGGCGCGGTGATGGCGGGGTTGCAAAGGATGTGCCGGATTGCGAGCCGGGCCTTGCGGTTGTCGTCGTTCGCGTGCGGGCTGTCGGGCGAACCGTCGCCCTTGAAGATGGCGTAGCTGGAGAACGGCTTGATGCCGAACCAGCCGCAGTCGTTCTTGATGATGGCGTCGAAGAAGGTGCTTTGCGGCACGACGCGGGTGGTGGTCGTGTAGGGCGCGACGATGACCTCGATCTGGTTGGGGAACGTGGTGATCATGTATTCGAGCCAGGGCCGGTCGTGGGAGGAGATGCCGCCCGCCCGAATCTTGCCGGCTTTCTTCGCCGCCTCCAGAGCCTTGGCGATTTCCTCGGACTCGCCGGCGGTGTGCGGATAGATGTATTTTCCATCAGCGCCCTTCTTGCCGTCAGTCATGCAGATGATGCGCCACAAATCCGCGTATTCCAACCCGCACCGCTTCAAGCCGTCGTCGAGCGTCGCCAACAACGCCTTCGCCGTGCGGAACTGCGGGAAGCGCGCCTCGCGTTCATACCAGGAGCAGCCCAGATACATCTGGTCGCGGCGGCCTTTGAGCGCGTTGGCGTAGGCGTGAACTTCGTCCGTGCTGCAGCCGTCAATGTAGTTGATGCCGCGGTCAATCAACCGGGTGACCACGTCGTAGCGGTTCTGCGCGAAATCCGGACGATCCACGTTGCCGGAATAGGGATCAATCGGCGCGCCGCCGATGATCTTGTTGATCCGCTTCCAGTGTCCGCCCATGCAGGCGGCGGAAACCATCCAGCCGGTCTTGCCGCAACGGCGATATTGCATGTCCGGGTTGTAATTCTTGATCTTCGCGGTGTCCACCGGGGCGGCTTGAGCCGCCGACAGCTTCAAGGAGGGAAGGAACGACACGCCCAAGGTGGCCACGGCGGCGGTCTTGACGAAATCACGACGGGTGGTGAGATGGTTTTGGTTCATGATGTTTCTTTGGTTGAGCGGGATGGTTTTGAAAATCAGCGTTAAGATTTATTACTCTGCGTCTGGATTTGATAATGAATAATTATCACCAGTGCCACCACGTCTCAATGAACTTAACCGCAAATAAAATATACAATGGCGTCAAAGCCGGTCGGAAACGTGGACGGTTCTATCCCGGCCGGAAGCACCGATGCTCGGCGCTCCGATCTCAGCAGGTCAAAGCACCTTCGGCGTCAGGCCGAACACCGTGCCCACCGATTCGATGCCCGCGAGGTGATGGCCGGTGAGCAGCAGGTAATGGTGCGACGCCAGTTCCGTCATCAGGCGGTGACCGTTCGGGACGTGGATGATACCGCCGTTGATGCAGTCGGATTTCGGGTCGCCCCAGTAACCGGTGAGTTCGCCCTCGACGACGGTGAGCGTATTCATGTCCGAATGCAGCTTGGCCATCGTCAGCGGACCTTCGGCCAGGCGCGCGTCAATGGCGCTGGCGTCCGCGTCCACGATGCCGAGGACTTTCTTCCGCAGCGTCCATTGGGTGGAAAAGGATTTCGGCATCAGGCCGAAATAGCCGCAGTGCGCGGCGAGGATGTAGTCGCGCGGGTTGCCGGGGACTTTGGGAAAGTCGGCGATGCGCTCGTGCTTGAGCGCGGCCTGGCCCATGAGGAACGGGTAAAGGTTCGTCATAATGGTCGGCGCGCCGAGCGAGCGGTGCAAGATGAGCTTGGTGATCATCGCCACGATGTCCGCCTCGCAGCCCCAGATGAGGCCGCGTTCCTCGTAGAGCAGATTCCAGGCAAGGCACGGCGTGCAGTCGGAGAAGGCGGATTCGTTGAGGCAATTGATGCCCACGCCTTGCACGGACGGGTCGTCGCCGAGGTCGCGCTTCAACGCCAGATAAACTTTCATCGCGGCGTTGAGCGATTTTTCAGGCAGCGCGTGCGACACCTGCCGCGTTTTCCACGCGGCCTGCGCGTCGGCGTCGGAAATGAGCTTCGCGTCCGCGCCGAGTTTCTTGAAGCTGCGCTTGTCAATCGTGATGCCGAACTTGGCCAGCATCCGCTGCACGCATTCCTGCTCCCACCAATAGAAGCGTTTGAAGATGGGCGCTTGCATGCCCTCGCCGGGGTTGTCCTGATACACGACGAACTTGCTCGTGCGGAGTTCGCGCTGGATCGCCAGGGCGCGCAGGGCGACGCGGGTGTTCTCGATGTTGTAGGGCGCGATGATGCGCGCACCGACGCCTTCGCTCTTGAGATAGGTGATGAGTTCCCAGTCCCACATCGAAAGCGTGCCGAACTCGGAAGTGATGACGAGCAGCGGCAGCTTGAGCGCGCGGAAATCCGCCACGCGGCGGTAGGCCTCGCCCAACAACTGCGGAAACACGGCGGCTTCGCAGTCCGGCAGCTTCGCGCCGAGCGGGACGGGCGCGAGAATCTCGGCGTCGTTGGCGAGCAGCTGGCGGAGGACGGCGAGTTGCGTGTCGAAACCGGAATCGCGGCCGGGTTCAAAATAAATCGGGACGAGGCGGGGTTTCATATTAATTCTTTCTTGCCGCTGGCGGCGGATTTGAGGGCGGTTTCGAGCACGCGGACGCATTTGACGCCGTCGCGGAAATTGGGTTCGAGCGGCGTGCCGTTGGCGACAGCGGAGACGAAGTCCACCACGCCGTGCGTGAAGGCGTGTTCGTAGCCGATGACGTGGCCCGGCGGCCACCAGTGTTTCATGTAGGGATGGCACGGCTCGGTGGCGAGGATGGTGCGGAAGCCCTGCGCGTGCTCCGGATCGTTGCGCGAGTGGAACTGGAGTTCGCTCATCCGCTCCAAGTCGAACGCGAGCGCGCCTTCGCTGCCGTAAATCTCGAATGTGTTCCGGTTCTTCCGGCCCGACGCAAACCGCGTCGCCTCGAACGAGCCGACCGCGCCGCTGGCAAATTCCACCATCATCAACGACGCGTCCTCGACCGTCACCGCACCGCGCGCCGCCGCGCCGCCCGCACCGGCGGTGAACGCCGTCGCGCCCCCGGCGGGCAACGGGCGTTCCTTGATGAAATTCGTCGTGAGGCAGGACACGCTCTTGATGTCGCCGACGAGATAATGCGCGAGATCCACGCTGTGAGAATTGAGGTCGTTGTGCGGGCCGCTGCCGGCGGTTTCCTTTTGCAACTGCCAGGTCAGCGGGAAATTCGGGTCAACGATCCAGTCCTGCTGATACGCGCCGCGCCAGTGGAAGATGCGGCCGATTTTCCCCTCGGTGATGAGCTGCCGCGCGAGGCGCACGGCGGGCGTGCGGCGGTAATTGTGATTGAGATAATGCACCACGCGCGCCTTTTCCGCCTCGGCCAGCATCTCTTCGGCCTCGGCGATGGAGAGCGCCATCGGCTTCTCGCAGAACAGATGCTTGCCCGCGCGCGCGGCGGCGACGGCGACCTCGCGATGCAGATATTGCGGCAGCGAAATGTCCACCACGTCCACGTCGTCGCGCGCGATGGCTTTCCGCCAGTCCGTCTCGATGTGCTTCCAGCCCCAGTTGTCGGCGAAGGCGCGCAGCGCGGCTTCGTTGCGGCCGCAGGCGACTTGCAGGACGGGCTTCAGTGGCAGATCGAAGAAGCGCGCCGCCTGCAACCAGGCGTTGCTGTGCGCCTTGCCCATGAAGTTGTGGCCGATGATGGCGACGCGGAGTTCTTTTTTGGCAGGCATGGCGGAAATTATTTCAGGTTGGCGGCGACTTGCTTCAGGTGGCGGATGCTCTTTTCGATCATCTCCTCCTCGCGCTCGGCGTAGTCGGGATGCGGCATGTCCGTCTCGAAGGCGAGGAATCCCTGGTAGCCGGCGTCCTTGAGCACCTGCGCGATCTTATCAATCTCGATCAAGCCCTCACCCGCCGCGACGCTGGAGAAATAATACCAGTCGCGCACGCTCACGCCCTTCACGGGGCGGATGTCCTTCACATGCGTGGCGAAAACGTGCTTCGCCAGCTTTCGCGTGGCTTCGAGCGGATCGTCGAGCACGCGGAGGAAGTTCGCGGTGTCGAGGTTGACGCCGAAATGTTCCGAGCCGACCTGCTCGATGAGCCAGAGGATTTCGTCGGCGTTGTAGTCAATGTGGTTCTCGACCGCGAGCCGGATGTTGTGCTTGGCGGCGATGGCCGCCGCCTCGCGAAACCATTCGGCAAGAATCTTCAACTGCGGCTCGTGCGGCGCGAACCGGAACATCAGACTGCTGCCCACCACGCGCATCACCGGCGCGCCGAGCAGGCGGGCGTTCTCGATGTGCGCGAGCATGTCGGCCTTCGCCTTCGGACTGCCGCCGGCCTCCAGACCGTCGGGATGTCCCCAGGCATACACGCGGTCGAAGCCGAGGTCGTCGAGCTTGCGGCGCAGGCCGGTGAGATATTTTGCGCCGAACTCGGGGAAGAAACACGACTCCAGCGAAACGCCGTCGCAGCCGAGCTGCTTGGCGCGGTCGAGGAACGTGTCCATCGTGTAGGCGCGCGCCGCCGGTTTCTGCATGGGATAAACCTCGCCGAAGAAGCGATGGTAACAGTAGGAATCAATGCCGACTTTCATGGGTGCGATATTATTAGCACGCGACCCGCGCATGTCGAAATGAACTTGGCGGCAAATAATTTATACAATCGCGTCAAAGCCGCCTGGCAACTACTTCGGCGTCAATCGGCCCCAGCGCCAGCGCGGGTCATATTTTCCGTTGCCGGTTCCAATAATGTTATCTCCGAGCGCCGGAGTTCCGTCGGGCGCAATGCCCGGGTAAAATTGAAAGCCCAAAGTGCTGACTTTGACGGCTTGGGAATGGCCATCCGCAAAGGCAGAAACCGCCCGCCCCAGGTGTCGGTTGATGATCCGATGGGGATTGATGGCGGCAAAATGCGGGTGCGAAGGGGTCAGAAAATAAAGGGTCTGCGCGCCCGGAGTTTCAATCCACTTGTCCGGATCGGTTTCCGCCGGGTTGCTGACCTTGCCCGTATCTGCAAAAGCTGCGGTGTCGCTGGGGCGGGTGATTTCCGACAGCTTGATCTGTTTCGTTGTCCACGGAGAATAACTCAATTCGATATGGTTGTATCCGATACCAAAATGTCTGGTTGCCTCGTTGGTGCCAACCACGCTGGGGCAATCTGCAACATTGGTGTTTCCGATATACTTCAGCATCAAATCGGGCCACCACACTGCGGTTTGCAGTGGACATGTGACATCATCGTAATCGCCCGCATACATCACATAGGCGAAGCCGATCTGCCGACCATTGCTCAAGCAGCGCGTGGCTTGGGCCTTCGCCTTGGCCTTTGCAAGGGCAGGCAGCAACAGCCCGGCGAGAATGGCGATGATCGCGATGACCACCAGCAGTTCGATCAGCGTGAAGCCACCGGAACGGACCGGAAGCAACCCGTTGCTTTTGGTTTCAATGTTCATTTGCCGCAATTTAAAAAAATCAAACAGGCCGGGCCGGCTTGTGCCAGTGCGACATCGCCTATGAATTCGACGCGCACCTGCCTGATGGAACCCAAAACCATCCACAAGCCCGACCCGGCCAAATGTATTACGCCACCTGCTGCCGCAACCGCCGGGCCAGCGCGCCAACTCCCAACAGCGAACTGAAAGTTATCAGCGCCCAGGTCACAGGTTCCGGCACCACGTCAATCTGCAGGCCCCAGCTCACCAGCGTGCTCTGGTCGCCGTTGGACAAATCCGCCAGAAACAGCGTCCACGTCCCATTGGCGTAGTTCCCCACGCCATTCAGTGCGGCCAGACTCCCGGACGGCTGATACGTCCCGCTGACGAAACCAGTCGCTCCCACAGCTTCGATGCTGCTCCCGGCTGCGTCGTCCAGCGTCACGGTCATGCCATTGCCGCTGTTGCCAAACGCGCCCGGCCCGATCCGGTTGAGCAGCACCGCCAGTTGCCCGTTCGGCCCCAGCAGATAGCCATACAGGTCGCCGTTGTAGCCGCCGCTGATGTTGAGAAACACGTTCACGGCGCGGATGTCGTTGTTCCCCGTCCCGCTCACGCTGATGGTGTTCACATAGCCCACCGGATTCCCGTCGGGAATGGCGGCGTTGATGGTCGTCGCGCCGTTGAAGTTGTAATCATACAGGGTGGCGTGCGCCATTCCCGCCGCCAGGATCAAGCTGGTCGCCACACCGATGATTGCGATTCTTGTTTTCATGGTTGTTGGATTTGTTGGTTGTTGCCGACGCTGTTCAGGGCGCGCCCAGCCGGTAAAATGCCGAGGCGGGCACGCTGGGGAGGTCGGCAAAGTCGTCAACCACCTGAATGACTCCGTTCCCCGGTGCCGGGGCGGCGGGGAAGTTGCTGATGCCGGCGGTGAACAACACGTTCGTCGCCCGCATCACAAAGCAGTTCGTGCCCGGGATGCCGTGGAACGTCGCGGTCGCATTCGTCGGGGTGGCGGTGATGACGCCCGACTGGCCGTAAGTGTTGGTGGCCGTGATGCTCACCAGCGCGCTTGCGGTGCGGCCGTAGCCGTCGCTGACGGTGTAGCTGAAGCTGTCATCGTTGGTCAGCGCGCCGGTGTATCGGATGGAATCGGCGTTGGTGGAGAGCGTCACGCCGTTGGCGCTGGTGCCGTCCACCGCAATCACGGTCAGGACATAACCGTTCGCCACCGTGTCATTGACCAGCAGGTTGGTGATGCCGATGTTCTTGTTCGACGTGCCCTTGCCCCACGACAGGCTGTCGGGGTTGGCGACCACCGTTGACGCCACGCTGCCGGTGACGACGTTCGCCGCCAGAGAAGCGTTGCCGGCCACGTCCAGCACGTTGCTCGCCGCGACGGTGAAGGAATTGCCGGCCAACGGGGATGCGAGCGTTAGCACCACGGTCTTGAAATCCGCCTGAAGCACCGCGTTGGTCGCCGTCACCGCGCCGGCGTTGATGATGTAATTCGTGGCCGCGTTCGTGGCCGAGGCGTTGCGCACGGCCTCATCAAACACCGCCTGGATCGTCCACCCGTTGGAACTGGCGACCGAAGCGAGCACGGGCGGGTTGGTGTCCACAGCGGCGGCGGTGTAATTGTAGTGCGCCGCGATGCGGTTGGAGCTGACCGCGTGGTCATAGAACGCCACGTCGGCGATGTAGCCCTTGAAGTTGAACGCCGCCCCACCGGACCCAGTCCGGGTGGCCCCGATCAGCACCCGGTCGGGACTGATGGCGCCAGCCAAATTTTTCAAAACCCCGGCCACCCGGGCTGAAGTCGTCGCCACACCGTCCTTGTAGATTGTTTGCGTGCCGTTCGTTCGATAGATGCCCACGAGGTGATGCCAGTTCCCCCGGGTTGTGTATGCGGCGATAGTTTGGTCCAGATTTGTGGCGGCATTATATGCGTAAAAATACGGATAATAACCGGAAGTAAAATCCAATTCGTAGCTGGCGTCGAAACGGGCGACCATGGCGCTGTAAGAATTGCGGGCGTCGGCATCGAGATTTGCCCAACATTCCACCGTCATTTCATTGCCGGGGTGGAACAAGCCCAGATTCACATAAGTGCCGGACGCGCCGTTGAAATAGACGCTGGTGTTGCCATTGGTGGCCGGGCCGGGCTGGCCGAGCGTGCAGCCGCCCGTGTAAGTGCCCCCGCCGAAATTAGAACTGCCCAAGTCCGCCGCCGTCGTGCCGCTGGCGTCGTTCAGCGGATAGAAATGGATCGGGTTCTCCGCGAGGATCGCCGTCTGGTAGCTGGCAAAATTCGTCACCGTCAGCACCGCCGGCGCGCTGGTAACAGCTCCGTTGATGTTGGACAGCACGACGGTGTAAGACCCGGCGTTGGCGGGTTGCACATAGCCGTAGGTGAGATTGGTGGCCGTGGCCCCGGCGATGTTGCCCCCGTCTTTCTGCCATTGATAAGCGGTCGCGCCAGTGCCCGCGACGGTGAAGGTGAAGGCATCTCCGACATAAGCCGTGCCCCCGGTCGGCGGCGTCGTGACGGCGGGCAGCGCGGGGCCGTAGGCTTCCAACTCCTGGACATTGGGCTCGATGTAAGCATTCGTGCAAACCAAACGGACTCCCGTCACGTTCGAGATCGCGGCGAACTCAAAGTAACTGCGCGGCATCGGGCTGGCCGAGGGCCAACTGTAGAGGCTGATTTGCGTCCAGGCGGAAGCCGGCGTATTGGTGCCGGGCGTCGCGTTGGTGGTGTATTGCAGCGCCCAGAGCCCATAGGAGCGGTCATTGGCCCAGCCGGTAAACGCTAGGGCGCCCAGCGTCACCCCGCCCGCGTTGGTAAAGGCGACCCCGACATATTCCCCGTCGTTTTTTCTAACGGCGATCCAGCCATTGGCGGTGACTCCGTCATTCACCAGAGTGTTGGTGTAGGCGGCAGCCAGGCATGAACTGGCAAATGAGGTCGCGCCAAGGCTGGCAAGCGCCAGGTTCGTGCGTCCGGCGACGACCGGGGCCACAGCGGTGCCGGTGGCGGCAGGAGGCGTTGTCTGCACCACGGTCAGCACTGCCGGCGGCGCACTGGTGACGCTGCCGTAAAGATTGGCCAGCACTACCGCGTAAGACCCGGCGTCGGTGAATTGCGCGCCGACCAAGGCCAGGCTGCTGTTCGTGGCGGTGAGGATGTTGGTGCCGTCTTTCTGCCATTGATAACTGGTGGCCCCGCTGCCAACCACCGTGAAAATATAACTGTCACCAGTGCCCACCGTGCGGCTGGCGGGTGGCGTCGTGATGGCGGGAGGCGCGGGGCTGTAAGCCTCGAACTCCACCGTTCCCAATGACGCTGCCGCCGAGTAGAGGAAACGCAACCGGATGCCCGTCACGTTGGGAATGCCGCTGGCCATTTCGAAAGCCGACCGGGGCATGGCCGTCCCGGCAACGCCGCCAGAGCCTTCCGGAAAATAATACCGGCCAATCGCCGTCCAGTTGGTCGTGCCGCCGCCAAAGGTGTTGGTCGTGTAATCCAACCCGTAATAACCAACGCTCCGATTTGCATAACTTCCCCCCCAAGACACGGCCCCCAAGGTGATGCTGTTTGAAAAGGCGACGATCAAAAACTCGTTTGAAGACGTGGAGGTGGGAAGGTAGGCGTTGTTGGCATAGTTTCCATCAATCGCCAGTTCCGGGCCATAGCCGCCAATGGAAGACAAGCAGGAGGCGGTGCCGCCGTTGCCGGCCAGCGCCCTGTTTGTGCGCGTGCCGACATAGGTGGCCACCCCCGAACCCGTCGCGACGGGAGACAGGTTCGGCACCGCCGGCGGGCCGTAGGCCTCCAGTTCTTGGACGCAGTTTTCAAAAGAGGTGTCATTCGTGATGACCAAACGGACCCCCGTCACGTTCGCGATTGTGGCGAATTGAAAGAGCGAGCGCGGCAAGGTTCCGGTCAAATTGGTGTATGTGTAAGTGCCGATCTGCGTCCAACCGGAACTGGAATTGGTGCTGGGTGACGCACTGGTGGTGTATTGCAACGACCAGATGCCGTCGGAGCGTCCACCATACTGACCGCTGAACGCCAGCGCGCCCAATGCGATCCCGCCCGCGTTCGTAAAGACGACGCCAACGTATTGCCCATTGCCATTCAACGCCGCGATCCAGGCGTTGGCCGTGCCATTGTTGGTGCCATTATTTACCAGAGTCGGGCCATAGGCTCCGCTCAACGACGAACTGGCAAAGGCGGTTGAGCCGTTGCTGGCCAGCGCCTGGTTGGCACGCCCATCAACGACCACATCCACCGCCGCGCCGCTGGTTTGAACCGGAACGAGCGTCTGGGCTTGCGCGCCGATGCTGGCGAGGAACCCGCCCGCTGTGACGAGCAGGCTGGCCAGGAGTTTGTTGGAGGATTGCAGTTTCATGGTTTTTGGTTTTTGTTTTTTTCCCGCGGTCGGAGATTTGGTTTGTTGACGCTGTGGCGAAATAAAGTCCGCTGCCGCTCGACGGGTTGAGCCTGCGTCCAAACCGCGTTGGTAGCAAAAGGAGACGTCGCCTTGTTTCATGAGTGTGATATTTCTAGCACCGCCCCCCGCCGGTTGAAATGCACTCGCTGGCAAAATAAATATACAACTGCGTCAAAGCCGGTCTTCACACTTGCGCCGCCGCCGCCGGGTTGCTCTGATTGCCGCCATGAATTTCCAACCCGCCACTCCCCCGCCCTTCACCGCCGTTTTCGACTGGGACGGCGTCGTGATTGATTCCGAGGAATGCCACCGCGAAGGCTGGCAACGGCTGGCGCGCGAACTTGGCCGCCAGTTTCCCGCCGGCTGGTGGGAGAAAACCTTCGGGCGCAAAAACGTCGAGATCATTTCCGAAGTCCTCGGCTGGACCCGCGACCCGGCGGAGATCACCCGGCTCACCGACCGCAAGGAGGTTTTCTACCGCGAAGTCGTCCGCTCGCCACGCTCGCCGCCGCCGGCATCCCCTGCGGCATCGGCAGTTCCACCGCGCGCGCCAACATTGACCTCTCGCTCGGACTCGTCGGCGTCGCGGCGTCCTTTCAGGCCATCGTGACCGCCGAGGATGTGACGCAAGGCAAACCCGCGCCGGAAGTCTTCCTCACCGTCGCCGCGCGGCTGGGCGCGCGACCGGAACGCTGCGTCGTATTCGAGGACGCGCTGGCGGGACTCGAAGCCGCGCGTCGCGCCGGCATGGTGCGTGTCGGCGTCGCCACCACGCACCCGCCTGAAACGCTCGCGCCCCACGCCGACTTCGTCGTGCGCCGGCTGGATGAGTTGAGCGTGGCGCAACTCGCCGCCGCCGTCGCCGTCGCCGCCCGCGCTGGCAAAATTGTATAATTTCTTTGCGGCATCCGTCATTGGCCGCACCGCCTTGGGCCGCTACATTCAAGCAAAATGAAAAGTCCACTCATTGGCATCGGCATCGTCGGCTCGGGACGCGCCGGCATGATTCACGCGCGCAACTTCGCCCGGCTCGTGCCCGGCGCGCGCGTCGCGGCCATCTCCGACCCCGTCGCGGCGGCCCGCGCGGCGGCGAAGGCCGAACTCGGCGACGTGGCTGACTACGCGGACTACCGCGCGCTGCTGGACGACGCTTCCGTGCGAGGCATCCTCATCGCCGCGCCGACGGCGATGCACCGCGAGATCGCCGTGGCGGCGGCGGAACGCAGTAAACACGTCTTCTGCGAAAAGCCGATGGCCATGAATCCCGCCGAATGCGACGCCATGATCGCGGCAGCGGACAAGGCGAAAATTGTTTTGCAGATCGGCTTCATGCGCCGGTTCGACGAGAGTTTCCGCGCCGCGCACGAGCGCGTGAAGGCCGGCGAAATCGGCGACGTGGTGCTGGTGAAATCCTGCACGCACGGCCCAACGTATCCCAAGCCGTGGATGTTCGACCTCGCGCAGAGCAACGGCCCGCTCGCCGAGGTTTGCAGCCACGACATTGACACCGTGCGCTGGTTCACCGGCGGCGAATTCACCGAGGTTTACGCCATCGCCGGCAACTACCGCACGCCGGAAGCCCGCGCTTCCCATCCCGATTTTTACGATCAGGTGCTGCTCTCGGCGCGGTTCAGCAACGGCGCGCAGGGCAGCATCACCGGCGCGCAGGGCGTGCAGTATGCCTACGATTCGCGCGTCGAGATCATTGGCACGCACGGCCTCATCAGCATCGGCAGCCTCAACGCCGGCACGACCCTCATCTGCACGCGCGACAAGGAACTACGCCGCCCGTCGGTCGTTTCGTGGACGAATCTTTACCGCGACGCCTATCTCGCCGAGGACGTGGAATTCATCACCGCCATCCGCGAGCAACGGCCCGCCGCCGTCACGGGCCGCGATGGCCGCGCCGCCGTGGCCGTCGTCAACGCCGGCAACCGCTCCATCGTCGAGCGCCGCCCCATTTCACTCATTTGAAAACCAATTTTATTATGCCAACCATGCAAGCCGCCCGTCTCTACGGAAAAAACGACCTCCGCATCGAGGAAATCCCGCAGCCGCAGACCGGCCCGGGCGAACTCCTCCTCCGCACCGGCAGCGCCAGCGTGTGCGGCACGGACATCCGCATGCTCAAACACGGCCACGCCGTCACGCCGCTGGTCATGGGCCATGAACTCGCCGGCACGA
>JAPLTZ010000360.1 GCA_026397895.1 Verrucomicrobiota bacterium
GAAGTCGCGGCCAAGAACGTGGCGGCGGTCGTCATCGCCCGCAGCCGCAAGCCCTCGCCGTTGCCCGCCTGCGCGGTCATCGCCGTGGACGACGTGCGCGCGGCGCTGGGCCGGCTCGCGGCGGCGTGGCGGGCGCAGATGGATTTGCCCGTGATCGCCGTCGCCGGCTCGAACGGCAAGACGACGACGAAGGAATTGATCGCCGCCGTGCTGCGGCAGAAGCTCGCGACGCTGGCGAGCGAGGCGAGCTTCAACAACGACATCGGAGTGCCATTGACACTGTTGAACCTGACGCGCGCGCACCGCGCCGCCGTGGTCGAGGTCGGGACGAACCATCCCGGCGAACTCGCGCCGCTGGTGAAAATGGCCGCGCCGCAGTTTGGCGTCATCACGAACATCGGGCGCGAGCATCTGGAATTTTTCGGCGACATCGCCGGCGTGGCGCAGGAGGAAGGCGCGCTCGCGGAGTTGTTGCCGGCGGACGGAAAACTTTTTCTGAACGGCGACGACGCGTGGACGGACAAGATTTCGCTGCGCACGAAGGCGAAGGTGGTGCGGGTGGGGCTGGGCCGCAGCAGCCACTGGAACGCGGGCGCGGTGAAGTTCGACCGGCACGGGACGACGTTCAACGTGCTCGCGCCGGCGGTGAATTTCGTCGGCCAGTATCAGATCCATCTGCGGGGGCGGCAGCAGGTGGTGAACGCGCTGTTCGCCATCGCGCTCGGCGCGGAGCTGGGTTTGAGCCGTGAGGAAATCCAGTTGGGCTTGAGCGCGTGCCAGCCGGCGAAGATGCGCCTGGAAATCTCGGAAGCGAACGGCGTGACGCTGCTGGACGACAGCTACAACGCGAACGCGGATTCGATTGCGGCAGCGCTGGAGGTTCTGGGCAGCTTGCCGTGCAAAGGCCGGCGGCTGGCGGTGCTGGGCGATATGGCGGAACTCGGCGCGCACAGCGCGGCGGCGCACGAGGAGGCGGGTCGCCGTGCGGCGGAGTCCGGCGTGGAGCAGTTGTTCGCCGTGGGCAAGAACGCGGGCGTGATGGCGGCGGCGGCGCGGACGGCGGGGCTGACGCGCGTATTTGAATTTACGGATGTGGACGCGGCGAAACCGGCGGTGAGAAATTTTGTGAAGCCCGGCGATGTGGTGTTGCTGAGTGGCGGAAATTTTGCGGGCGGAGAAGTGATGCGATGATTTATTACCTCACACAATATTTGCTGGAAGTGACGCGGGGCACGGAGTGGGCGGCGGCGTTGTCGCCGTTGCGCGTGTTCCGCTACATCACCGTGCGCAGCGCGGGCGCGGCGGTGACGGCGCTGGTGCTGAGCTGGCTGTTCGCGCCGCGCATGATCGAGTGGCTGAAGCAGATCAAGTTCGGCCAGGAATACGCGGACAAGGCGGAGGGCGCGGGCGTGGCGCACGCCACGGTGAAACGCGGCACGCCGACGATGGGCGGGCTGCTGATCGTTTCCACGCTCACGCTCTCGACGCTGCTGTGGGCGGAGTGGAATCCGCTGGTGGCGCTGACGTTGCTGGCGCTGGTGACGTTGTGCGGGCTGGGCTTTCACGACGATTATACGAAGATCACGCAGGGCAACGCGCGCGGCGCGACGTCGGCGGTGAAGCTGCTGGTGCAGACGGCGCTGGCCTTGGGCATCGGGATTTATCTTTGGACGGTGCCGGCGACGAGCAGGTTGATCACGGACATCATGGTGCCGTTCAACAAGCATCCGGTGCTGACGGGCGCGGTGGGCGTGGGCTTGCTGCTGACGGTGCTGACCATCGTGGGCAGCTCGAACGCGGTGAATCTGACGGACGGTCTGGACGGACTGGCGATTGGCTGCACGCTGATCGTGTCGTTCGCGCTGCTGGTGCTGACGTATCTGGCGGGGAATTTCAAGACGGCGGGCTATCTGCAAATCCCGTTCGTGCCGGGCGCGGATGAGTTGACGGTGTTCTGCGCGGCGATGATCGGGTCGGGGCTGGGTTTCCTTTGGTATAACTGCCACCCGGCGCAGGTGTTCATGGGCGATACCGGTTCGCTCGCGCTCGGCGGCGCGCTGGGCGTGATGGCGGTGCTGATCCATCAGCCGTTCGTGCTGTTCATCGCCGGCGGCGTGTTCGTGCTGGAGGCGGTCTCGGTGATGTTGCAGACGGGGTGGTTCAAATACACCCGCAAGCGCACCGGCACGGGGCAAAGAATTTTCCTGATGGCGCCGCTGCACCACCATTTTCAGAAAAAGAACTGGCACGAGACGCAGGTCGTGATCCGGTTTTACATTTTGTGCATTTTGTTCGTCGTGCTGGCGCTGAGCACGCTGAAAATCCGGTAGGCCACGAAAGAATGTCCATGCAAATCGCCAACGAAATTTTGCCGGCCGCCGCGCGCGTGGAAAACGCGGCGGGGCAAGGGCTTTTTACTCCTTGCGCGGGCGGGGGTTCGTTGTTAAAAACTTCACCGGCAGCGGCGAAAACTTCGGTCAGTTCCGGCGGTGCGGTTTTGCTTTCACCGGTTTGCTCCGGCTTCGGCCAGTTTCGGCAGGAACAAAATCTGGCGGAGCCTGTTTTGCGGGAAGAAAATTTTAACGGCCCGGGATTTTTTGAGGAAAAATTTCCGGCCACGAATCAACGAAATCAACCAACAACAACCACCTCAAAGAAAGGACGCGACTCGCGTTAATCAAATGAACCAGCCCAATCCATTCAGCTCCCAACAAGCCGCCCAAGAGCGCCTCAACCAAAGCCGCAGCCGTCTGCGCCTCGCCGTCTTCGCCGCCCTCGGCGTCTGCCTGCTCGTGCTCGTGCCCGTGCTCGGCCCCGGCTGCAAGCGCGAGGAAGCACCCGTCGCTCCGCCGGCGGAAACCAACGCCGCGCCGGTCGAGTTGGACACCAATCTCCCGCCGGTTGACATGGGCCACACCAACGTCCTCGCCCTGCCGCCCGTCACCATTCCGCCGATGAACGCCGTGCCTGCCGTCACGCCCGCCGCCGGTGGCAGCGAGTATGTCGTCGCCAAGGGCGATTCCTTCTACACCATCGCCAAGAAATCCGGCGTGTCCATGAAGGCCATCGCCGACGCCAACCCCGGCGTGGATTCCAAGAAGCTCAAGGTCGGCCAGAAGCTGAACATTCACGCGCATCGCCAAGTCGCACGGCACGTCGGTCAAGGCCATCAAGTCCCTCAACAGCCTGACCACCGACAAGATCAAGGTCGGCCAGAAGCTGAAACTGCCCGTGAAGGAAGCCGCCGCCGCGCCCGCGCCCGTTGTCGAAGCCGCGCCCATCGTCGTTCCGTCCGCCGCGCCGGCCGCGCCGACGTTGCCGCCGATGAATCCGGCGAAATAATTCAATTCAAAACATTCCATACCGGACGCCGGCCACCCCTCGCCGGCGTCCGGGGTTAGCTGGCAGGTCCAATGAAATTGGCCGTCAACACGTTGGTCATTTGCGTGGTGGTGCTCCTCGCCTTGGGGATGGTGATGCTTTACAGTTCGAGCATGGCCGATGAGGTGCGCAACCGCCAGGTCGGCGCCCACTACCTCATGATGCAGCTCGGCTGGTGCACGTTCGGTCTGTTCGGCTGCATCGTCATGGCCATGCTGGATTACCGCCTGCTGAAAAAATACACCCTCCCGCTCCTCGGTTTCGCCGCATTGCTGCTCCTGCTGGTGCTCATCCCGCACGTCGGCCTCAAGATCAACGGCGCCCGCCGCTGGCTCGGCTTTCACAGTGTCCGCTTCCAACCGTCAGAGCTGGCGAAGCTCGCGCTCATCATTTTCATCGCGTGGTATGGCGAGCGGTTTCAGCGCCAGATGCCCAAACTCCGGGACGGCATCCTCATCCCCGGCGCGTTCATCGTCGCGGTGCTGCTGCTGATCTTCGTCGAACCCGACCGCGGCTCGACCATCCTCCTCGCGACGGTCAGCGCGGTCATGCTGCTGGTCGCCGGCGTGCGCTGGAAATATTTCGTGCCACCGTTCGTGCTGGGCGTCGCGGGCTTCACCGTTTCCATCCTGCGCGACCCGATGCGCATGAACCGCATCATGGCGTTCCTGCATCCTGAAGAATACAAATCCGGCGTCGGCTACCAGGCCTGGCAGGCCATGCTCGCGCTCGGGGCGGGTGGTTGGACCGGTCTCGGCCTCGGCAACGGCCGCCAGAAACTCGGCTTCGTCCCCGAACACCACACCGACTTCATCCTCTCCATCATCGGCGAGGAACTCGGCCTCATCGCCACGCTCGCCGTCGTGGTCGCGTTCATCGTCATCATCATCTGCGGCCTCTACATCGCCAGGCACGCCCGCGATACCTTCGGGCTGCTGCTCGGCGCGGGCATCACCTTCCTCATCGGCCTCCAAGCGGTGGTCAATATCGGCGTCACTACCGCAGTGCTACCCAACAAAGGCATGCCCATGCCCTTCATCAGCTACGG
>JAPLTZ010000277.1 GCA_026397895.1 Verrucomicrobiota bacterium
CGTCGTCTGGAATCCGTGGACGACGCAGAAGCTGCCCGACGATTTCGACCCGACGGAACACCGGCGGATGGTCTGCGTGGAATCCGGCAACGTGAAGGCAGACAAACTCGCGCTCGCCCCCGGCGCGACGGCGGCGTTGCGCGTGACGCTGGGCAGCCGCGCGGCGTGATTTCGGCGCGCTTGCTTCACGGCGGCATCGGCGTTATTTAACGGGCGTGACGCCCACCGAAATCTTCATTCAGGACACGCTCCTCCTACTGTCGCTGGCGGCGACCGGCGCGCTGGTGGTCTTCAGCTTCACCCGCCGCATCTGGCCGGCGCGCACTTCCAGCGAGTGGGAAAAAGCCAGCCCGCGCGAACGCCGCCGCTGGGCACGCAACCGCGGCCTGATTGTCGGCACGCTGTATTTCGTGGCCGGCGGCTTCTGGATTCTCTTCTCGGATCAGTTCGTGGTGGAAATGTTCGAGAGCGACCAGTTGAAGCTGCTGGCAAACACGTTGAAAGGCACCGGCTTCGTGGCGGTGACGGCGGTGCTGCTGGGCTGGCTGGCGATGCGCAGCCTGCGCGAGGTGGTCACCACCGAGGCCAAGCTGCGCGTGAGCGAGGAGCAGTTCCGGCGCGTGTTCGAACACTCGGCCACCGGCATGATCCTCATCTCGCTGGACGGAAAATTTCAGGCCGTGAACCAGGCCTTCTGCCACACGCTCGGCTACACGGCGGCCGAGCTTGTCGGCATCCGGTTCGCCGACATCACGCACCCGGACGACCTGCCCGCCTGCAATCGGGAAATCCAGGAGTTGCTCGCCGGCCAGCACGAGGTCCTCCACGTCGAAAAACGTTTCCGCCACAAATCCGGTCGGCTCGTCTGGACTTCCGAGACCGGCTCGCTCATCCGCGACGACCAGGGCCAGCCGCAATTCTTCGTCATCCAGGCCGAAGACATCACCGAACGCCGCACCGCGCAGGAAGCCCTCCGCCAAAGCGAGCAACGCCTCCGCCAAATCATCGACCTCGTCCCGTTCTACATCTTCGCCAAAGACCGCGAAGGCCGCTTCGTCCTCGTCAACCAGACCGGCGCCCAGGCCTACGGCGCCAGCGTCGCCGAACTCACCGGCAAGACCGACGCCGACTTTGCCCGCGACCCCGAAGAGGCCCGCCGTTTCCGCGAAGACGACCTCGCCGTCATCCGCTCCGGCCAGCGCAAGGAAATCCCCGAGGAAAAAATCACCGCCGCCGACGGCACCGTCCACTACCTGACCACCGTCAAAATCCCCTACGCCTACGCCAGCGCCGCCAAGGACCACATCCTCGGCGTCGCCGTGGACATCACCGAACAGAAACGCGCCGAGACCGCCCTCCGCGAACTCTCCGCCCGCCTCCTCCAGGCCCAGGACGAAGAGCGCCGCCGCATCGCCCGCGAACTCCACGACACCACCGCCCAGGAACTCGCCGCGCTCAACATGAACCTCGCCCGCCTCCGCCGCGCCGACCTCGGCTCGCGCGACAAGTTCGACACCATCCTCCAGGAAAGCATCGCCCTCGCCGAAAAATCCGCCCAGAAAGTCCGCACCCTCTCCTACCTCCTCCACCCGCCCGAACTCGACACCCTCGGCCTCCCCGGCGCCATCCGCGAATACGCCGCCGGCCTCGCCCGCCGCAGCGGCGTCCGCGTGGACGTCACCACCGCGCCCGACCTCGGCCGCCTCCCCCGCGAAATGGAAATCGCCCTCTTCCGCATCGTCCAGGAAGGCCTCGGCAACATCCTCCGCCACGCCGCCAGCGAAACCGCCCAAATCCAACTCCGCCGCCCCGACCACCGGATCGTCCTTGAAATCCAGGACCAGGGCCGCGGCATCCCCGCCGAGACCCTCGCCAAAATCCAACAGCGTCGCGGCACCGGCGTCGGCCTCGCCGGCATGCGCGAACGCCTCCACCAACTCGGCGGCCACTTCGAACTCCAATCCTCCCCCGCCGGCACCACCATCCGCGCCACCGTGCCGTTCCCCGTCAAACCCGCATGACCCCGCTCCGCCTCCTCATCGCCGACGACCACGAACTCGTCCGCCACGGCCTCCGCCGCGTCATCGAGGATATTCCCGGCTGGCAAATCTGCGGCGAAGCCGTCACCGGCCGCCAAGCCGTCGCCCTCGCCCGCGAAACCCGGCCCCACATCGTCGTCATGGACATCGCCATGCCCGAACTCAACGGCCTCGAAGCCACCCGCCAGATTTGCGCCGCCGCCCCCACCGCCGCCGTGTTGATTTTGAGCATGCACGAAAGCGAGGAACTCCTCCGCGAAACCCGCGCCGCCGGCGCGCGCGGCTACATCCTCAAATCCGACGCCGGCGCCGCCCTCGTGGACGCCGTCACCGCCCTCGCCGCCGGCAAGACCTTTTTCACCGCCGGCATTTCCCCGCACGCCCGCCCCGGCAACCCCGCCGAAACCGCCGCCCTCACCCCGCGCGAGCGCGAAGTCGTGCAACTCGCCGCCGAAGGCCGCAGCTCCAAGGAAATCGCCGTCACCCTCGGCATCAGCGTCAAGACCTGCGAGACTCACCGCACCAACATCCTCCGCAAACTCGGCCTCCGCTCCGTCACCGACCTCGTCCGCTACGCCATCCGCAACAAGATTGTCGAAGCGTGACCGATTGCATCGCGACCGCCGCGCATTTAAGTCCTTTTGAACCCGAAAACCGAAACAGGAACCGCGGATGACGCGGATTTCGCAGATGAAAAACAGGTTTCGTTTCCGGCGGGTGCGCTAAACTCATCCGCCCGGTTTCGGCTCCAGGTTTTTGTTTATCCGCGCCATCCGCGTCATCCGCGGTTTCAACTTCGGAAGCCGGGTTGAATAATCCCCCGCCGCGCCGCGTCTGAAGAGTTGCCGTGTTTTCCCGCAACCCTATCATTGCCCGACGATAACTGAACCTGTGAACCCGCCCGCGCCAATCAATCCCCCGCCGTCCGCTTCGGCGCGGCCGCGCGCGAGCGGCAAGTTCATCTCCGTCGGGGCCACGAAAATCTATCTCCGCGGCGTCACCTACGGCCCGTTCCGGCCCGACCCCACCGGCGGCGAATACCACGACCGCGCCGCCGTCGAACGAGATTTCGCCGCTATGACCGCCGCCGGCATCAATTCCCTCCGCACCTACACCGTCCCGCCGCGTTGGCTGCTCGACTGCGCCGCGCGTCACGGCCTCTGGGTGCTCGTCGGCCTCGCGTGGGAACAGCGCAACGCCTTCCTCCACGACCCGCACGCCGTCCACGAAATCTTTCAGACCGTCCGCGCCGGCGTCCGCGCCTGCGCCGGCCACCCCGCCCTGCTCGGCTTCGCCATCGCCAACGAAATCCCCGCCACCGTCGTCCGCTGGCACGGCCATCAGCGCATCGAACGCTTCCTCAAAAAACTTTACCACGCCGCCAAGGCCGAAGACCCCGGCGCGCTCGTCACCTACGTCAATTATCCCTCCACCGAATATCTCGAACTGCCGTTCGTGGACCTCTTCTGCTTCAACGTCTATCTCGAAACGCCGGAGAAACTCGCGCCCTACCTCGCCCGCCTGCAAAACCTTGCCGGCGACAAACCGCTCCTCCTCGCCGAACTCGGCCTCGACTCCCGCCGCAACGGCGAAGTCCAGCAAGCCGTCACGCTCGACTGGCAGATCCGCCTCGCCTTCGCCGGCGGCGGTGCAGGCGTGTTCGTGTTTTCGTGGACGGACGAATGGCATCGCGACGGTCAGGCGATTGCGGATTGGGATTTCGGCCTCACCCGCCGCGACCGCACCGCCAAGCCCGCGCTCGCCGCCGTCGCCCGCGCCTTTGCCGAAGTGCCGTTTCCGCCGGGCCATCCGTGGCCGCGCATCTCCGTAATCGTCTGCACGCACAAAGGCGCGGCCACCCTCGCCGACTGTCTCGCTGGCGTGGCGCGACTCGATTATCCCGACTTTGAAACCATCGTCGTCAACGACGGCAACGATGCGGAGGTCGCCGCCATCGCGGAAAAATTTTCCGCGCGCATCCTGAATCTCCCGCACGCCGGCCTGAGCGCCGCGCGCAACGCCGGTTGCGCCGCCGCCACCGGCGAGATCATCGCCTACCTCGACGACGACGCGTGGCCCGACC
>JAPLTZ010000400.1:0-3273 GCA_026397895.1 Verrucomicrobiota bacterium
GTTGCAGAAGGTGAAGAACCAGTTCGCCGCCGCCGAGTTCCGCAAGCTGGAGGCGAACATGGGCATCCTCATCAACCTGCTGCAGAACGACGGCAACGGCGACTGGCACGAGTTCGACAACGCCGGCAAAAAAATCCAGGCGGTCACCGCCGCCGACGTGAAGCGCGTCGCCAACCAATATCTCACCAAGGAAAACCGCGCCGTGGCGACCTACACGCGCAAGCCCGGCTCGAAGGCCGGCAAGGAGGAAGCACAATGAAAAATCTTCACCGCCACATCGCATCCGGTTTTGCCCTTTGCCTTTTGCCCTTTGCCTTGTCGTCGGCATTCGCCGACGAAGCTATCCCCGCGCGTCCTGAAAAACTGTCTTTCCCCGCGCTCAACTTCGAGCCGCCGAACGCTGCGGATTACCGCGTGCAGCTCAAGTCCGGTCCGGTCGCCTACATCGTGCCCGACCGTGAACTGCCGTTGGTTAACATCAGCGTCTCCGTCCGCACCGGCCAGTATCTCGAACCCGCCGGCAAGGAAGGCCTCGCCGAACTCACCGGCTGGCTGCTCGTCCACGGCGGCGCGGGCGCGGACACCGCCGAGCAGTTGGAGGAACGACTCGCGCTCCTCGCGGCGGACATGGAGTCCGGCATCGGCGACACGCAGGGCAGCGTGAGCCTGAACCTGCTTGCCAAGGACACGGATGAGGGCCTCGCCATCCTGCGCGACGTGCTGTTCAAGCCGCGCTTTCAGGACGACAAGATCAAGCTGCGCAAGGAGCAGATGCTTCAGGAAATGAAACAGCGCAACGATGATTCTGAAAACATCGAGGCGATGGAAAAATCCCGCCTCGCGCTCGGGGAGACGTTCTGGATGAACCGCGATGCCACCGCTGCGTCGCTGGAATCCATCACGCGCAAGGACATTGAGACATTCCATCACATTTGGTTTAGTCCTTCGAGTTGCGTCATTGCTGTGAGCGGAGATTTTGATCGTGCTGTAATGATTGCAAAGCTGGAACAAATTTTTAACAAAGAGTCGGAACGGTTAAAAAACAGATTTGTGCCGCGGCAGCCCATCCCCACCAACACCGTCTTCACTGCGCCCGGCATCTTCGTCGTGAACAAGCCGGACGTGAATCAGGGGCGCGTCTCCATCTTCCTGCCGGGCATCAGGCGCGACCACCCGGACTTCTTCGCCGTGTCCATCATGAACGACATCCTCGGCGGCGGCGGCTTCACCTCGCGCATCCTCAACCGCGTGCGCTCGGACGAGGGCCTGGCGTATTCCGCCGGCTCGCGTTTCCCGGGCGGCGTGTATTTCCCGCTGACCTTCACCGCGGCGTTCCAATCCAAGTCCCGCACCGTGCCCTACGCCATCTCCATCGTGTTGGAGGAGTTGAAGGGCATCGCCGCCGCGCCGGTCACGGACGAGGAATTGCGCATCGCGAAGTCCGCGTTCATCGAACGCTTCCCGCGCACGTTCGCCACGAAGAAACAGGTGGCCGGCACGCTCGCGGGCGATGAGTTCACCGGACGCTACGCCCAGAACCCGGATTACTGGAAGAGCTACCGCAAGAACGTCGCCGCCGTCACCGCCGCCGACGTGCAGCGCGTCGCGCAGAAATATCTCACGCCGGAAAAGCTCGCCGTGCTCATCGTCGGCAACAAGGAGGAAATCCTGCTCGGCCATCCGAACCATCCCGTGAAGCTCGGCGACCTCGGCAAGGTGACGGAACTGCCGTTGCGCGATCCGCTCACGCTCAAACCGATGCCTGGCGCGGTGGCGAAATAGACAGGATTAACCGGATTATGCAGGATTGGTTTCAATCCTGTGAATCCTGTGAATCCTGTCCAAAATCGGTGGCGGAGCGCGTCAGAAGCTGAAGCCGAACAGCAGCCGCACGTTCACGCGCTCGTGGCCTTCGAGTTCGAGGTGGGAATTGTTGTCCGGGTTTTCCGTGAAGTTCACGCCGTAAACCTGCGGCATCATGGACAGCGCCGCCCACCAGTTCGCGCGGCGGTAGCTCACGACCGGCCCGATGTAGAGCGCGGTGTTTTCCCATTCCTTGTAGCGCGGCAGTTCGTTGTGGTCGCGGATTTCGATGCCGAGCGACCAGCGGCGGGTCAATTGCTTGGCGAGACCGAACGAAACTTCCACCTCGCCCTCGTTGCTGGCGAAGTTGCCCGTCCACTCCGTTGCGTGGGTCAGGTTCAGCGCCCATTTCCAATCGCCGTGCCGCTGGCCGAGGATGATTTTCTGCTCCAACTCGAAGTTGCTGCCGTCGTAGGTCGGCTCAAGATAGAGCGTCAGGCCGACGGCGTGCTCGGTGGGGTTCAGCACGAGATAGCGGTTCTCCAGCGAGACGCCCGTCCACTCGTGGTGCGAGGTCGTCGCGCCGCTCGCCGGATCGGTGAAATGCTCGTAGTCGTGGTTGAGGTAGAGCGAGACGGTGTAATTGTCCGTGACGCCGTGCTCGATCTCCTCGCGGAACTGCCAGTGCTGGTAATCGTCCTGACCGACGGCGGCGTTGCGCCCGGCGCGGAGGGTGACGGACTGTTCGTATTCCCAGTCGCCGCGCGGCTCGGTCTCCGGTTCGTAGGTGTAGGTGAAGATGCGGTTGTCGGCGCAGACCACGTTCGCGACCAACATGGTTCCCAGCAGAATTGAATTTCTCATGCGGGGCAGGGTAGCGGTGAGTGACGCGACGCGCTAACGGCGGTTTGCGAAAGATTGTCGGCGGCTTGCGGCGGGTTGTGCTTCATTCATCGTAACCCAAAGTTCACTTGCACCCGTGCGCCGCTCGGCGACAATGAGCGGAACATGATTGGATTTATCAGTCGCATCGTCGTCATCGCCGCCCTCGGGGTTTTCGCCGCCGCAGCCACGCCGCGCACGGAACACGTTTTCATCATCAGCCTCGATGGCGGCAGCCCGGCGGTGATGCAGCGGAGCCGGATGCCGGTTTTGCAAACTTTGGTGTGCGAAGGCGCGGTCACTTGGACGGCGCAGACCATCCGGCCCTCCATCACGCTGCCCGCGCACACGTCCATGCTGACCGGCGTGCGCATGGAGAAGCACGGCGTGACGTGGAACGACTGGCTGCCGACCAACGGCCTGGTGCGCGTGCCGACGGTCTTCACGGCGGCGAAGGCGGCGGGATTCTCCACGGCGATGTTTGTGGGCAAGGAAAAGTTCCGGCATCTGCTCCAGCCGGGCACGGTGGATGAGTTTTGTTTTGACCGCGCGGCGGCGCACGTCGTCGCCAAGAGCGACAGCGGCAAA
>JAPLTZ010000400.1:3324-6500 GCA_026397895.1 Verrucomicrobiota bacterium
TCCGCCGCCGCCGTCGCCGCGAGCGCCGCCGCCTACATCGCCAGCCACAAGCCGGGGCTGTGCTTCATTCATTTCGCCGACCCGGACACCGTGGGGCATAAATCGGGCTGGGGTTCGCGCGAACAGATCAAGGCCTTCGCCGACGTGGACGCCGGTCTGGGGGTCGTCCGGCGGGCCATCGAACAGGCGGGCATCGCCACGCACAGCGTTGTCATCATCAGCGCCGATCACGGCGGACACGGCAAAGGTCACAGCGAGGACATTCCCGAAAACATGAACATCCCGTGGATCGCGTGGGGGCAGGGCGTGAAGGCGAATTTCAAAATCACCGCGCCGGTGAATACGTGCGACACCGCCGCCACGGCGCTTTGGTTGCTGGACGTCAAACCGGTCGCGCCGCTGGACGGCGTGCCGGTGGTGAGCGCGTTCGAGTAACCTGCCCGGTCAGCGCGGCTGTTGCGCGGGCGTCTTGAGCGGGTAAAGTCCGGGGCAGCAGCCGAACGTCTCGTGGAACGCCGCGCTGAAATGGCTCAGGCTGCTGTAACCGACCTCCAGCGAGACTTCCGTGACGTTGTGCTCACCCGCGCGCAGCAGTTCCGCCGCGCGTTCCATGCGGAGTTTGCGGAGATATTGCGTGATGGTCAGGCCGGTCTGCGCCGAGAAGATGCGGCTCAGATAAAAATGGCTGCAACCCACCTTCCGCCCCAGTTCCTCCAGCGCCGGCGGTTCGGCGAGATTCTGTTTCAGCAGAAAAACGACCTGCTCCACGCGCTCCTGCGCGAGCCGTTGCTGGCGCGAGCAGAACATTTCCTCCTCCGGCGGCGGCTGGAAGAGGAACGTGACGGCCAGTTCCAGCGCCTTGCATTGATACCACACCGGCTGCGCCGCCGCATACACCGGCGGCTGCCGCAGTGTGGCGATGGTCTGCAACTGCGCCGCCGTCAGCCGCACCGTCGCGCCCGCGACCTGATCGCACGGGCAACCCTCCACCGCCGCGCGCACCGTGGGATGCAGCTTCGCCTCCGTGCCCGCGAGATGTTTGGTGAGGAACGGACAGGAAAATTCCACCGTGAGGAACTGATGCCGTTCGTTCGCCGCGCGCTTCGCGATGAGCGGTTCCTGTTCGCGGTGATAAAACCCGGCGGTGTTCGGCGCGAACTCCGCGCGCGTGCCTTTGCCCTCCACGAAGCCGTGGCCTTCGAGGTTCAGGCACAGCTCCACGCAGCCCGGATGAAAGCTCGCCGCCCAATCGAACTCGCGCTTCGCGTGGAAGTCGTGCCACTCGATGCTGTAGCCCGCGCCGCGAAAACTTCCGAACAGCGGCTGCCAGCCGCCGCCCACGTCGCGCCACGCGCCGGCCTCGGTGAAGGTGGCGGCGGCCGGTTTGGTTTTGGCGGGGCGATTCATGGCATCCGATAAGGGGCGGGATTTTCATAAGCCGGGCAATGGATGGCAAGGAATGAAATAGCCGCGCTGCCAATCGGCGACCCAAAACGACCGTAGATTTGCCCTCCCGACCAGAGCCAATGGGGTCATGGACGGTCGTTTTGGTCATTGGCTGCAAGCCAGACGGGTAAACGACGGTCCAATTGGCATCCCGATGCGAGCCAGACGGCAGGATGACAGTCAAATCATCGTCCCGACCAGAGCCAGACGGCAAAACGACGGTCAAATCGGGCATTGGCCGCGAGCCAGACGGGTAAACGAGAGTCGTTTTGGTCATTGGCTGCAAGCCAGCCGCCAAAAAAAGCGGCGGAAACCGGGAAAATTTGCCAATAACCCGGGTTTTCTGCGTCCGGGAGCGGCAACGCGTCGTAGCGGCGGGTCGGCAGAAGACCGCCGCTGACCAAGTTTAGATGGCGGCGCTCTGCCGGGACGCCGCTACGCCCGCCCCGTGGGTTTCGGCTGGACAGCGAACTTCTCAACGCGCAAATTCAATTCCGTGAACAGGCAAGGCCAAAAATTTAGACCCAAGATTCCAATAATGCTTCATGGATGGTTGGCTTCTATTTCGTGCATCAGCATTTTGTTGGGGGCAGGTTGCACCGCCGAGAAGAGTTCAGCCAAATTGGAAACGAAGAAACTGCAAGGCACGTGGCAGTTAATCTATCAGGAAGGCAATGGCAAAAAGCTTCCCGACGAAAAGACCGCCGAGATGCTACACGGCAAAATGGTTTTCGCGGGTGACAAGATTCACTATAGCGTCGAACTTCAAGGCTTCGATTTTGAGTTTGCCTATAAATTGCACTCCGATCACGAACTCAAGGAGATTGATTTACAGCTAACAAAGACTGTGGACAAGCAAGGCATCGGCATGAAAACTTTCGGGGTTTATCGTTTGGAAGATGACACTCTGAAGATTTGTTATAGCAAAACCAACCGGCCCGCTGACTTTAATGCAGGAGAAGGATCGCACAATACGCTAATTGTGCTGAAGCGAAAAGTTCCGGAAACACAATGATGCAGCCTAATTTGGCATTAGACTGCAAATTTTCCGCAGTTCTCCATCGAAGTCATTTCCCAATCCTCCTCGCCCGCCACACGTGGAAAATCGCCGGATAGACCAGCAGTTCCATCAGCGTCGAGGTGATGATGCTCCCCGGAGTGCGCCCGTCTCGGGCGCTGCAACGTGTGAATGTAGAGCGACTGCGAATAACCCCAACGCGTCTCGCAGAATGAACACCGCAGCGCCCGGGACGGGCGCACTCCGTTCCGTATCCAGATGACGCCGCCGTCTCAATCACCGTAGGAGACGACGTGAGGAGTCTCTGACTGGTTTTTGTTTCAGCTTTCAGTCCGCAGCTTTTTTATATTTGAGTCTCGTCACCTCGACTCCTACGTGTTTGAGATTCGTCGCGCCCGCCAAACGTAAAATATCGCCGGATACACGAGCAACTCCATGAGCGTGGAAGTAATCACTCCGCCGATCATCGGCGTGGCGATGCGTTTCATCACGTCCGCACCCGCGCCGTGACTCCACATGATGGGCAGCAAACCCGCGATGATGACGGCGGCGGTCATGGCTTTGGGTCGCACGCGTTTCACCGCGCCGTGATAGATCGCGTCACGCAGGTCGGTGACTGAATTCATTTTGCCTTCGCTGCGCCATTGTTCATAGGCTAGGTCCAGATAGAGCAACATCACCACGCAGGTTTCCGCATCGAGCCCGGCGAGCG
>JAPLTZ010000367.1 GCA_026397895.1 Verrucomicrobiota bacterium
GACGATCCGTTCAAGACGGTTTTGGGCAACGATGGCGGGCTGTATTACGGCTACACGCAGGAGGGCGCGGAAACGTATTCGTGCGGCGCGGGAGTTTTCGGCACACGGATTCTGGCGAGCGTGGAATCGGCGGGCGCGGTCGGCGCGAAACAGCAGTCGCTGCACAGCGCGCGCGTGCCGGTGGTGACGACGCGGCAACAGGTGGGCGCGTTGGAAATCGAGCAGGTGGCGTGGGCAAACGCGCCGACGGAAAAATCCGTGGCGGCGCGGAGCGCGGAGCGAACGGATTTCCTGTGGGTGAAAGTCAGGAACACCGGCGCAGCGCCAGCAGTCGGGCAGTTGCGGCTGGACGTGGGGACGACTGGTTTGTTGGAACTGGACAAGACGCGCTCGCGGCTCGTCTTGGATAATAATCCGGCGGAAACCTTCTGTTCGTTTTCCCGTCCGTGCTCGGTGTCAGATTCGGATGCCGCACGACCGGCGTTGTTGTCGTTGCAGAAACTGCGCGTGCATCGGAACTGGAGCAAACCGCAGGCGGCTTGCGCGGAAACTTTCCGGCACATCTTCAGCAGCAGCAAGCCGATGGATTTTGAAGTCGCCGCCGCGACGGGACGCAAATACGTCGTGGCGCTGGGTTTGGTGGAGGGCTACCACACCGAGCCCGGCAAGCGGGTGATGGAAATTTTGCTGAATGACCAATCGGTCGCGACGGTGGACATGGTGAAGCAGCACGGCACAAACGTCCCGGTGGTGCTGATGCTTCCTGCGACCGGCGGCGATGCTGACGGGCTGCTCCGTCTCACTGTGAAAGCAGGCAGCGAGGCGCGGGATAAAAATGTTTCGGTGTCCGGCCTGTGGATTTATCTGGCGGAAAGCGCGCCGCCGAAGGAAAAGATTCTGGCGGGCGAAAAAACGCCGCTGCCGCTGGCGTTCGTGGATGCGAATCATCCCGCCGCTTTGCCGAGTCCCAAGGTGTTGCGCTGGGATTTGGCAGGTTTGCCCGCCGGCGGACAGTTTGATTTGCTCGTGAGCGTGCCGCAGGGCGAGAAGGCGAAAAAGTTTTCCGGCAAGTTCACCGCTGAAGCAGAGTTGGCTCGCGCGGTGAAATTTTGGGAGAACGCCGACCTGCCTTACGGAAAGATCGAAGTGCCGGACGCGGCGGTGCAGGCGCTGCTCGATTCCTGCATCCGCAACATCTATCAGGCGCGCGAAATCAAGAATGGTTTGCCCGCGTTCCAGGTCGGGCCGACGATGTATCGCGGGCTGTGGGTGGTGGACGGATCGTTCCTGCTGGAGACCGCCACGATGCTGGGCCGCACCCGCGAGGCGCGGCAGGGCATTGATTACCTGATGAGCTTTCAGCACGCCGACGGCGGGTTTGAAATCATCCCGACGCATTGGAAGGAGTCGGGCATCGTGCTGTGGGCGGTCACGCGGCAGGCGCGGTTGACGGGCGACAAGCAGTGGCTGCTTTCCTGGTGGCCCAAGCTGGAAAAATGCTGGGCGTTCATCCGCGTGCTGCGGGAGCGGGCGTCGGCTGACCCGCAGGCGTTGTATGCGGGTTTGATTTCGCCCGGCATGAGCGACGGCGGATTGCACGGGCCGTCACCCGAATACACCAACATCCACTGGACAATGGCCGGGATGCGCGCGGCCATCGAGGCGGCGCTGTGGCTCGGCAAGCGGGAACAGGCCGACGCCTGGCGCAAGGAATATGACGACTTCGCAGCCTGCTTCCACCGTGCGGCGGAACGCGACATGCGCGACGACGGCCACGGCAACCGCTGTCTGCCGATCACGATGAATTCGCCCACGAACATTCCCGTGCAGAAGGCGCAGTGGGCTTTCCTGCACGCGGTTTATCCCGGAGAAGTTTTTGCGCCGCAGGACGAAATCGTTCGCGGCAACATGGCCATGCTGCGCGCCAACGAATGCGAAGGGCTCGTGTGGGACACCGGCTGGCTGGAAGAGGGATTATGGACTTACTTCGGCTCGTTCTACGGCCACGCCTGGCTGTGGCTCGGCGAAGGGCGCAAGGCGGCGACCACGCTCTACGCGTTCGGCAACCACGCCAGCCCGCTGATGTGCTGGCGCGAGGAACAGATGCCCCTCGGCAAGAATCCGACAGGAAAAAAACGCGCCTACGTCGGCGACATGCCGCACAACTGGGCCAGCGCGGAATTCATCCGCCTCGCCGTCCACCTGCTGGAACTGGATCGCGGCGACGAACTGCATCTGCTCGAAGGTTTCCCGCGCGAATGGGCCGCGCCGGGCATGGTCACCAAACTCAATGGCGTCGCGACTCCGTTCGGCCCGCTGCAACTCGAAGTTCGCGTGGCGAAGGATGGCTGGAGCGCCCGGCTTAAACTGGCGCAACTCAAAGGGAGCAAGCCCGCAAAAATAGTGCTTCACCTCAACGGGCTGACCGGCAAACCCGAAACCGTGTCGCTGCCAACCGACCGCGACGTGAATCAAACTTTCGCAATCCAACCCTGATTTTTTTGTTCCTTAAAACCATGAAAACCATCACGACACGAATCTGCATCCTGTTTCTCTTGCTCACCGTTTCAATCTTGAGCGCCGCCGAACCGCACCGTCAGGTGCTAAACCTCGATGGCATCTGGCAGGTGGCGGAGGGCCAACCCGCCGCGCCGCCGGCCGTTTTCGACCACACGATGCCCGTGCCGGGGCTGGTCGCCCACGCGGTTCCGTTGTTTGACCAAGACAAAACATCCAGCCGGCTCCAGACCACGTTCTGGGCGCGCCGTTCTTTCACGCTTCCAGAATCGCTTTCCGAAGTGGCGGAATTGCGCATCGGCCAGGTGCTTTATGGATTCAAGGTGTGGATGAACGGGAAGTTTGTTGCCGAGAATCCAAACGGACAGGCGCCGAGCAGTTTCGATGTCCGCAAATTCATCCAGCCCGGAACCAATGAAATCTGTATTGCGATGAACACCATGCCGGGCTTTTCTCCGGAAGGAAAACGGGATTGGGACAAAGGGCACGGGAACATCGTGAAGCCACCGAAAGTCCCCGTGGGCTGGGATTTTGAGAAAGACAATTACATTCCCGGCATCACCGATTCCATTGAACTGGTGACGGCGAAAACGCCCTTTGTCCGGTTGACCCAAGTCGTGCCGAACATCCAGAAACCATCCGCCACGGTTCATGTGTGGTTGCAAGGCGTTCCCGCCGGAAAATCGCCGGTCGCCGTCGCGGTCCGGGAATGGAAGAGCGGGCGACAGGTCGGGGAAACCGTCGTGCCGGCGGAAGGCGACGCCGAAGGAAATGCCCATGTCGTGGCGACGGTTGAAATTCCGGATGGCCGGTTGTGGTCGCCCGAAACGCCCTTTCTCTATGTGGCTCGCATCGCCACCGTCACCGACGCTTATGAAACCCGCTTCGGGCTGCGCTCGTTCACCTTCGATCCGAAATCCCGGCGCGCCATTCTCAACGGCAAACCCTATTTCATGCGCGGCACCAGTTACTGTCTTCAGCGATTTATGGATGATCCGAAGATTTGCAAGCGTTTGCCGTGGGACCGGAACTGGGTGCGCGGATTCCAGCAAAAAGGGAAATTGCTGCACTGGAACTCCGTTCGTTACTGCATCGGCCTGATGCCGCAGTTTTGGTATGATATCGCCGATGAGGAAGGTTTCCTGATTGAGAACCAATACCCGGTTTGGACCTGCGGAGCGCCTTTCGATAATTCCGGCAACGGGACCGTCGCGGCGCTGGCCAAAGAGTATCGAGCGATGATGGAATGGCAGTGGAATCATCCTTCCGTCGTGCTTTGGGATGCCTGCAATGAAACCGCCACGCCGGAAACCGGGTTGGCGGTGAAGCAGGTGCGGCACCTCGATCTCTCCGACCGGCCCTGGTCCAACGGCTGGAGCGCTCCCGAACGTCCGACCGATCCCGTCGAATCGCATCCCTACTATTTCAGCGGCGCCAAAGGCTACGCATGGCTCGCCGGACTTGAAAACACCAACCGAACCCGTCTGGCCGACGGGAAGGCCGCCGCGCATTGCGCGGTCGTCAACGAATACGGTTGGTTGTGGATCAACCGGGACGGATCGCCGGCCACATTGACCCATCCGATCTACAAGCAGATTCTGGGCAAGGCCATTTCCCCCGCGAAGTGCCGCCACATCTATGCGCTCTTTGAGGCGGCGGAGACCGAATCTTGGCGCCACGCCCGCACGGCCGCCGCCGTCATGGAATTCTGTGCGCTCGCTTATTGTCATCTGGGCGTTGGGATGACCAGCGACCATTTCCTGGAAAACAGCGGCGTGGAAAAGTTGGAACTGGAACCGGAGTTTGTGAAATATGTCGGCGAAGCCTTCGCGCCGGTCGGCGTGATGATCCGATTTTGGAAATCCGAGGTGCCGGCCGGGAAAGCACAACCGCTTTCCGTGAGTCTCATCAACGATCTTGACCGACCATGGCATGGGCCGGTGATATTGCGCGTGAAAAGCGGCGCCCGCGTGCTCGTCGAAACAAAACAGGATGCGAGCATTGCCGCGCTGGGTGCGACGGACATTGTTTTCGACATGAAGTGGCCGTCGGAGTCTGGCCCGTGTGTGCTGGAAGCGGAGCTGCTCGGTGCGGACGGCGAGGCGGTGCACAGTGTCCGGGAAATCGAAATTTCAAACAAGGTGGCGGACAAATGATCCGAAAGTCGTTTGCCGCATCGCCGGTTTGTTTTCAGAACTCAATCAACATGAAAACTGAAATCGCAGCCATCCGTTTTTCAATCCTCGGAATCTTCGCGGCCTTGTGTCTGTCCCCGGCGACAGTCCGTGCGGCGGACGCGCCGCTGCGCCAAGTCATTTCGCTCGACGGCACCTGGCAAATTGCAGAAGGGAACCTGACAAACCTCCCGGCGGCGTTCGACCACACCGTTCCCGTGCCCGGACTGCTGGACATGGCATCGCCGCCGTTCGAAGCGCCCGGCAGCAGCATCGAATTCAAAAACCGCTCCAAGCCAAGCCGGCCCGCCGACCCGCGCCGCGAGGCCTTCTGGTATCGCCGCACGTTCCGCATCGCCGGCCCGATCCCGGCGGTGGCGTTGCTCAAGGTGACCAAGGCGTGTTACACCACCAAGGTGTTTGTCAACGGCCAGACCGTCGGCGAACACGCGCCCAACTTCACGCCGGGCTGGTTCGATGTGCTGCCGTTTTTGAAACGCGACGGCGGCGAGAACGAATTGATCATCCGCGTCGGCGCGTCGCTGGCACAAGTGCCGCCGCAGATCACGGACGGCTACGACATCGAGAAGAGCCGCTACATTCCCGGCATCTACGATTCGGTGCAACTGATCCTCTCCGGCACGCCGCACGTCGTCAACGTGCAGACTGTGCCGGACATGGAGAAAAAAACCGTGCGCGCCGTGATCGAACTGGCCAACGCCGGCGCGGGCAGCGCGACCGTGAAGGCGCGGTGCGTCGTCCGCGAAAAGAAGTCCCGCAAGCCCGTCGTGGTCGGCAACGGACGGATTGCCAAAGCCGATGTCGTCGTTTCCATCCGCAACGCGCAGCTCTGGTCGCCAGAGTCGCCGTTCCTCTATGAGCTGGAGGTGGACACCGGCGCGGACACCAGCGTGACGCGGTTCGGCCTGCGCTCGATCCGGTTTGATGCCGAAACCGGCTTCGCCTATCTCAACGGCAAGAAGCGTTTCCTGCGCGGCTCGAACGTGTGCATCTTCCGCTTCTTCGAGGACGTGACGCGCGGGGCGTTGCCGTGGGATGAAACGTGGGTGCGCAACCTGCACCGGAAGTTCAAGGAGATGCATTGGGACTCGCTGCGCTACTGCATCGGGTTTCCGCCGGAACGCTGGTATGAGATCGCCGACGAGGAGGGAATTGTGATTCAGGGCGAGTTCCCGGTCTGGAATTGCTGCGAGAAAAAAGGCTGGCCGGCGGCAATCACGGTCGCCGACCTCGCCGCCGAATACACCGAGTGGATGCGCGAGCACTGGAATCACCCGTGCGTCGCCATCTGGGACGCGCAGAACGAAACCCCCAACGACAGCGTCACCGGCCCGGCGCTCATGGCCGTGCGCGACCTCGATCTCTCGCGGCGTTCGTGGGACAACGGCTGGGGCGCGCCGCAACGGCCCGGCGACACCGGGCACTGGCAGCAAGCCCTTCGTCAACAAAGCCAAGCCGCCGTATCTCATCAACGAATACGGCTGGATGTGGCTCAACCGTGACGGCTCACTGCCGACGCTCACGAGCAACCTTTACGCGCGCCTCCTCGGCCCGAACGCCACGGTTGAAGAGCGCCGGCAATACTACGCCCGCACGCTGGCGGCGAAGACGGAGTTCTGGCGGGCCAAGCGCAAATGCGCGGGCGTGCTGCATTTCTGCGGGCTGGGTTATTGCCGGCCCGACGGCCAGACGAGCGACAATTTCACCGACGTGCAGAATCTGGTCTTCGAGCCAAACTTTTTCCGCTACGTCCGCGACTCGTTCGCGCCGGTCGGCGTGATGCTGGATTTCTGGGGGACGGAGGCCACCGCCGGCGAGAAGAAAAATCTTCGCGTGGCGGTCATCAACGACCTCGATGCCGTGTGGAGCGGCACGGTGCGGCTGCGGCTGCTGAAGGGCGCGACCGTTCTCGCGGAGCAAACCAAACCGCTCACCATTCCCGCGCTGGGCGAGGCGGAGGTGCACTTTGAACTCATCCCACCCAGTGTGACGGCGGATTGCACGCTGGAGGCCGCACTCGTGAAAAAGGGTGAGCCGCCCGTGTGCAGCCTGCGGGACGTCCACATCGAACCGCGCCGCCCCAATCTCGCGCTCGGCCGACCGGCCAAGGCGTCGTCCGAAGCGCGCAACGAACTGGGCTTCTTCCCGGCGCAACTCGCCGTGGACGGCAAGGGCGATACCCGCTGGTCTTCGCGGTTCGGTGACGACGGCTGGCTGGCCGTGGATTTGGGCGCAGGCAAGACGGTCTCCGGCGTGGAACTGGTTTGGGAAGCGGCGTTCGCGGCGGCATACGTCATCGAAACCTCCGCCGACGGCACGGAGTGGAAGGAAGTCGCCCGCAACCCGAACGGCAACGGCGGGACGGAACAATTGAAGTTCGCGCCGGTGACGACGCAGTGGATTCGCATCCGCGCCCTGAAACGCGCCACGGGCTTCGGCATTTCGCTGTGGGAATTTCGCGTGACCGGCGAAGACGCGGCAACGCAGACCAAGAAAAATCTATGAAAACGAACTTGTTTGCCTCCATCCCGACTGCGGCGTTGACCGGCGTGCTCGGCGCTTCGCTGTTGTTTGCGCCGGGTTGCAAAGCGCAACCGACCGCGACCAAATCCGCCGCGCCGCCCAACATCCTCGTCCTCGTGGCCGACGACCAGAGCCGCGACTACCTCGGCTGCTATGGCAACCGTTCCATGCACACGCCCAACCTCGACGCGCTCGCCGCCGAGGGGATGCGCTTCAATCGCGGCTACGTCACCGCCTCGCAATGCAGCCCCAGCCGCTCCTCGATTTTTGCCGGACGCACATCGCACGCAATCGGCACGTCGCGGCTGCACGCCGACTTGCCGGTGGAGGTGCCGACCATCGTCGAGCCGCTGAAATCCAAAGGCTATTTCACCGGCATGTATCGGAAGAATCATCTCGGCGATGAATTTCTCAAGCGCCTCGATTTCTACGGCAACACCAAGGAATCCTTCACCACCTTTTTCGACCGGCTGCCGCAAGGCCGTCCGTTTTTCCTGTGGGTCGGCTTCCTCGATCCGCATCGCAACGGCGCGGCGAATTACGATCACATCAAAGGCAAGGTCGCCAATCCGCACGACCCCGCCAAGGTGCTCGTGCCGCCGTTCCTGCCCGACACGCCCGCGATGCGGGAGGACATCGCCCTGCATTGCGACGCCATCAGCCGGATGGACGGCGAATGCGGCAACATCTTGAAACTCCTCCGCGAGCGTGGCCTCGCCGACAACACCATCGTCGTGTTCTTCGGCGACAACGGCATGCCCTATCCGCGCGCCAAAGCCACCTGCTATGAAGCCGGCATCAATGTGCCGCTCATCATCCGCTGGCCCGGCAAGGCGAAACCCGGTTCCGTCACTGACGAACTCGTCTCCACGCTCGACCTCTCCGCCACGTGGCTTGAAGCCGCCGGGCTGCCGCCGTTGCGCCTGACCGAAGGCCGCAGCCTCGTAAAATTGCTCACCGGCCAGCCGCACGAGCCGCGCAAATACATTTTCGCCGAGCGCAACTGGCACGACACCTGGGACCCCACCCGCGCCATCGTCTCCGACCGCTACTCTCTGATCTGCAATTATCGCCCGGAAGTTTCCTATCGCGGCACGCTCGATCACGAATCCGCGCCGCCGTGGGGCATCATGGACGCGGAGCGCCAAGCCGGACGGCTGCGGCCCGAACTGGAATCGCTCTTTCATTCGCCGCGCCCGCCGGTGGAGTTCTACGATTTGCAGAACGACCCGAACCAGTTCAAAAACCTCGCCGCCGATGCCGCCGTCGCCGCCGAGCGCGAAGCCATGTTGCTCGCGCTGGATCAGTGGATGCGCGACAGCAACGACTTCCTGCCGCCGCCCGCGACGTTCCCGCAGATCAAGTCTGCGGAGAAAATCACTTTGCCCGGACAACTTGATGGCCCGCTGCCACGCCGTTGACGCCGCATCGCCCCGCGTTGCCGGCAAGAATTTGCTTGAGTGTGGGCGGTTGGCGGGCTTCACTGTCGCCCCGGTGGAGAGGTGGCCGAGTGGCTGAAGGCGCTGGTTTGCTAAACCGGTATACCCCTTAAAAGGTATCGGGGGTTCGAATCCCCCCCTCTCCGCCATTTTCATCCGCCGAGCCAGACTTCGTTTTCTGTCAGCAATGCTCAACCCTGTTTTGCCGTGCCGGGTTCGTAATTCAGCCACGGCCCCAGCCAGCGTTCCGCTTCGGCCACGGTGAGACCTTTGCGGGCGGCGTAGTCGGCGAGCTGGTCTTTGCCGAGTTTGCCGACGGCGAAATATCTGGATTCCGGGTGCGCAAAATAGAATCCGCTCACGCTGCTGCCGGGCGACATGGCGAAACTTTCCGTGAGTTGGATGCCGGTGTGCTTCTCGGCGTCGAGCAGATCCCAGAGAATGCCCTTCTCCGTGTGGTCGGGGCAGGCGGGATAGCCGGGCGCGGGGCGGATGCCGCGATATTTTTCCGCGATGACTTCCTCGGTCGTGAGTTGCTCCAACTGGCCGAAGCCCCATTCGTCGCGGACGCGCTTGTGCAGGTATTCCGCGAACGCCTCGGCCAATCGGTCGGCCAGCGCCTCGGCCATGATGGCGTTGTAGTCGTCGTGGTCGGCCTTGAACTTCTCCACGATCTCTTGCAGGCCGATGCCGGCGGTGACGGCGAAGGCACCGAGGTGGTCCGCTGGAGTCCAGCCTTCAGGCTGTCCGGGGGACAAGCTAAAGCTTGGACTCCAACGTGGCGCAACGAAGTCCGCGAGACACCAGTTCGGCGAGCCGTCGTCCTTGATGATCTGTTGGCGCAGGAAATGGAATTTCGTCCGCAGATGCTTGCGCGAGCCGTTGGTGTAAACCTCCACGTCGTCGCCGGCGGCGTTGGCGGGGAAGAGGCCGTAGGCGGCGCGGAGTTGAAGCTGTTTCTTCGCGACGATCTGACCGAGCAGCTTCTGCGCGTCGGCGAAAAGTTTCGTCGCCTCCTCGCCGTGCTTTTCGTGCGAGAGAATCTTCGGATAAACGCCGCGCAGTTCCCAGGTGTGGAAGAACGGCGTCCAGTCAATGAACGGCACGACTTGCTCCAGCGTGACGCCGAACGCGCCGGCGTGGCCGTGCGCCGAGCCGCAATCGCAGCGGGCGGCGTTGAAGCTGCCGGAGTTCAGCGTGCGGACGCCGGTGAAGCCGGGCTGCGGGAGGTCGTCAAACTTGAGCTTGGGCGCGTTGGCGCGGGCGGCTTCGAGCGAGAGCAGCTTGGCGGTCTGGCCGCCGTGCTGGGAGCGGATGTGGTCGTATTCGGCGCGGAGTTGCTGCACGAACGCGGGCTTGTTCTCCTTGCTGATGAGATTGCTGACGACGGGCACGGCACGCGAGGCGTCGAGGACGTGGACGACGGGCTCGCGGTAGCCGAGGGCGATCTTCACGGCGGTGTGGGCTTTGCTCGTGGTCGCGCCGCCGATGAGCAGCGGGAGTTTCAAGCCCTGGCGCTCCATCTCCTTCGCGACGTGAACCATCTCGTCGAGCGACGGCGTGATGAGACCGGAGAGGCCGATGACGTCCACGTTCTGGTCGCGGGCGGTCTGGAGAATCTTTTCGCACGAGACCATCACGCCGAGGTCAATCACCTCGTAGTTATTGCAGGCGAGCACCACGCCGACGATGTTCTTGCCGATGTCGTGAACGTCCCCTTTGACGGTGGCCATGAGAATCTTGCCGGCGTTCTTGTTGGTCGCGCCGCTCAATTTCTTTTCCGCCTCCATGTAGGGCATGAGGTAGGCGACGGCCTTCTTCATCACGCGCGCGGATTTGACGACCTGCGGCAGGAACATTTTCCCCGCGCCGAACAGGTCGCCGACGACGTTCATGCCGGCCATGAGCGGGCCTTCGATGACTTGCAACGGCTTCGCGAATTTCTGGCGCGCTTCCTCCACGTCGGCATCAATGAAATCCACGATGCCCTTCACGAGCGCGTGGGTGAGGCGTTCCTCGACCGGGCCTTTGCGCCATTCGTCCTCGACGACTTCGGCCTTGCCCTTCTGCTTCACGGACTCGGCGAACTTGATGAGCCGCTCGGTGGCGTCGGGCTTGCGGTTGAGCAGAACGTCCTCGACGAGTTCGAGCAGGTCCTTCGGCACTTCCTCGTAGACCGCGAGCATGCCGGCGTTGACGATGGCCATGTCGAGGCCGGCCTGGATGGCATGGTAGAGGAAGGCGCTGTGCATGGCCTCGCGCACGGCGTTGTTGCCGCGGAACGAGAAGGAGACATTGCTGATGCCACCGCTGACCTTGGCGTGTGGTAGGTGCTGCTTGATCCAATGCGTGGCGCGGATGAAGTCCACGGCGTAGTTGGCGTGCTCCTCCATGCCCGTGCCGACGGTCAGGACGTTGGGATCGAAGATGATGTCCTGCGGCGGGAGGCCGACCTGCTCGACGAGCAAATCGTAGGCGCGCTTGCAAACTTGGATGCGGCGCTCGAAGGAATCGGCCTGGCCCTTTTCATCGAACGCCATCACGACCACCGCCGCGCCGTAGCGGCGGACGAGTTTCGCCTGATGCAGAAATTTTTCTTCGCCTTCCTTAAGCGAGATGGAATTGACGATGCCTTTGCCTTGAAGACATTTCAAACCGGC
>JAPLTZ010000148.1 GCA_026397895.1 Verrucomicrobiota bacterium
GTCGGCTCCATGCCGGTGGCCGAGCATTGCACCGGATTCAAGATGTCAAAGCCCGCCGCGATCAGGTCGGGGATCAACTGGTAGATGCCGCCGCAGGAATGGATGAAGACCTTCCAGCCCGACTGCCGGTGGATGAGGTCGTTGATCTGTTTGTGGAACGGCTGATACAGGTCGCGATAGGCCGCCGGCGAGATGAACAGGCCGCGTTGGGTGCCGAAATCCGTGCCGGTGGTCACCGCCACCTGCACGCGGTCGCCGAAAATGCCGATGAGGGTCTGCACGTTCTGCAACGCGATCTCGCATTGCCGGGAAAAAACTTCATGGACGTAATCCCGCTCCGCGACGGTGGCCATATACCATTGCTGGATGTCGCGGATGCCTTTGGGGTGTTTGAGGAATGGCGCGGGCACCAGCGCGATGTCGCCGAACGCCGTGCCGGGAGTGACGAGCGTGGTGCCGCACTCCGCGCGTTCGTCCAGCCACTGTGCCTTGGCCCGGAAATGAGCCAAGTCCGCCGCGCCAAACAGGCCGAACTCCTCCAGGTTGTCCGCCGGGTTGAGGTTGTCCTCGTCAATCGGCTCCTGCCGGATCACGGAGTCGAAAAAATATCCACCCTTGGGCATGTGCCCGCTGGCCGGCGCGGTCACATCGCCCTCGGGATAGATGAGCCAGCCGCCGTCGGGCGCGGGGGTGACGTTGAAAGCGCCGGGCACGAGGCACGGGGTGCCGTCGAACAGCGTGAACGGTTTCCAGTCCCGCTCCTCGGTGCCGAACAGCGACTGGCGCGGCGCCACGCCGATGACATCAATGCCGAGCGCGGCGCGCAGTTCGTCGTCAATCTCGCCCAGCATCTGATAAGGCTCGACGATCTTGACGCGGTATTGCGAATCGCCCAGCACCCGCTGGCGCAGGCGGTGCACCACCGAGACGTGCATGCCGGTGACAAAGGTGGCCCCGAAATCCACGCACACCCGGTCGGGCTGGCGGTGGTTCAGGGTGGCGGCCAGGCGTTCGCGGGAGGTCATGGATTTCATAATTCTATTTCGGTTTCAGGTCGGCGGAGCGAGGTCGAGAAAGATTTTGCCGTCATGCTCGCGGGCCTTGTAGGTCTGGAGCGCCACGCACACGGGTTTGCGTTGGGGCGAGCCGTCGGTAAGGTCGAAACGTCCGTTGTGCTTGGGACATTCGATGAGCCGGCCCTTCACCAGGCCATCCGCGAGGTGGGTGTTGCCGTGCGTGCAGATGCCGTCCGTGGCGTGGAGCGCACCCTCGGCGGAGCGGTAGATGGCGTAGGTCTTCTGCCCGTGGTCGAAGCGGATGACATCTTCCCTTTTCAGAAATTCGCCCGCGCAAATTTCAATCCAGCCGTTCACCGGCTGGCCCTTTGCGGTGAAAATGTGCGCCGCCGCCGGAGCGTCGGCGCGGACGGTCGGCGGCGGCAGTTTGCGCTCGACGTAATACGCCGGGTCTTTCACCTGCCGCAGCAGGGCGGGAACGATTTCGCGCCAGGCATTCCAGATGCTGCGGTAAGGCGCGGGCATGTCGGCCTTCACCAGTTCGTGCAGCTTGGGCAGGTTGTGATACGGCACGAGCGGAAACATGTGGTGCTCCAGATGGTAATTCATGTTCCAGTAGAGATAGCGGTTGATGAAGTTCATGCGGACCGTCCGGCAATTGAGCCGGTGGTCGAGCACGTTTTCCGCAAGCCCGGCGTGCTGGGTGTAACCGTAGATGAGTCCGAGCCACGCCCCGTAAATCCTTGGCAGTCCGACGAACAGCAGCGGCAGGATGCTGCGCTGGCAAATCGCCAGACCCATGACGCCACCGTAAATCACAAGATAGATGCGGGCGCGGAGAAACACCTTTTCATATTCGGACTCCGGAATGAAAGTCTTCTCTTCCGGCGAAAGCCGTCCGGTGCAATGGAGCGCCACGGGCTTGAAAAAGTTGAAGAGTTCTTTGATGCCAAAGAAGCCCCAGATGATGCCGGCGATGTCCGGCGGGCGGGGAGCGGCGATTTCCGGATCGCGTCCCACAATGATGGTGTCGCTGTGATGGCGGGCGTGACTCCAGCGCCAGACGGTGGCTTCGCGCACGACCATGAAGGAGGCGATCTCGTAGAGCGCGTTGTTCAGCCAATCGGTTTTGAAGGCCGTGCCGTGGCTGGTCTCATGCCAGCGCGAATCCGAAGCCGAGGCGTAAAGGACGCCGTAGATCATGAACGGCACGACGGCCCACCAACTGCCGGCCTGCCAGAACAGATAGCTCCCCGCGCCGGAAATCAAAAGCAAGCCAAACCAGATGAGGGTGTCGCGGATGGCCGGCCCGTCGCGTCTTTGCAGCAGCTCGCGCATTTTTTCCTTCGGCACAGGCGAGGCATACCAGGTGGCCTCGGCCAAGCCCTGCTCGATGGCGCGGGCGGTGTCCTTGCCGACAAGGCTGTAGTCACTGGGCGGGATTGTTTCGACGGCGGGCATGGGATTCGAAAACACAGTGATGACTTAACGATGCTTCAGGCTTGTCATGGGGGCAGTTTGCTGCAAAGACTGAAAAAGTCCCATGCCTGAAATCCTCAAAAACATATCCCGCGTGAACCTCCAGATGCGGCGCGGCGCCGTGGTGTTTGGCGAGGTGGTTTATGCGCCCGGAGGCATTTGCGGACCGCGCATCCAGCAGGACTACCAGATTGTCATCGTGCATCAGGGCGAACTGGATTTGCGGCTGGACGACCGGCGGATCGAAGTCGCCGCCCATCACGCCATCCTGTTAAGCCCCGGCCATCGCGAACATTTCTGTTTCGCGCGCACCCAGGAGACCCGCCACAGTTGGTGTTCCATTGACGCCGCCGCGGTCCCCGCAAAGTTGCGCCGCAGTTTCCGCGCTGCCAACAAACCCGCGCCCGTGGACGCGCGCATCGAGGCGCTGATGGAATTGGGCAAAACCACTTTTTTTGAAGGCCGGCCCGGCACCGCGCTGGAAAACACCTTTCACCTGAATCTCGGTCTGGCGCTGCTCGCCGGCTTCGCGCTCGGAGTGCAAGCCCGGATTCCCGCGCTCAATCCCGGCGACCAAGCCCTGCTGCGCGCCGAACACTTCCTCGCAAAGAAATTCGGGCAACCCCTATCCCTGGCCCACACGGCAACCGCCGCCGGCGTCTCGCGGCAGCATCTCCTGAAGCTGTTCCGCCTGCGGCGCGGCAATACCCCGACCCAATATCTTTACGAACGCCGCCTCTGTGCCGCCGCCGATCAACTGGCACACACGGGGCTCTCCATCAAAGAAATCGCCGGTCATTGCGGCTTCGCGAACGAATTTCATTTCTCCCGCAAGTTCAAGGAAGCTTATGGAAAAAGTCCGCGCGCCTGGCGTTCCCAAAAGTGGTCCGGTGGGAACTGAACCTCAACCAGCATCCCCGGTGTCGGCGGACGACCTCCGGCATTATTTCGGCTTCCACGGCAGTTCAAACTCGTAGCTGCCGGCCACGACCTCGCAGACCACCGCTCCGGCCTCGGTGCGCAGCACCTTCACTCCGGCGGCGCGGCTCAAGGGCTTGTCGTTCTCGCTCACTGCGGCGGCGGCAGCAGCGGGCAGCCAGACCGTCGCGGTGGTGTTGGCGGGGACGGTGATTTTCCATTCCAATTCACCCTTCTCAATCTGCCACTCGCTCGCGATCAGACCGTAGGGCGAGACGTGCGTGGCCTTGACCCATTTGAGGTCGCCGACCGGTTGCGGGCGCATGAGGATGTGCTTGAAGCCCGGCTGCGCGGGGTCGGGCGCGATGCCGGCAAGGTTTTCGTAGAACCAGATGACAAGATCGCCGATGAGCATGACGTGGTTGCCGGAATTCATCGCCGGATTCGCCGTGTTGCCGTTCCACAATTCCCAGATGGTCGTCGCGCCCTGCTCGATCATGTAGCCCCAGCTCGGATACGCCGTGTTCGTGGCGAAGCTGTAGGACAAGTCGGGCCGTCCCCTAGATTTCCACTAAAGACGCTGATGCCATTCTTCTTGGCATAATACATAGCATTATCAGCCTGCGTCATTAGTGTTACTCCGTGATCTTTTTGACGAGATGATCGAACACCCGGCCGCGCTGGTCCGGCGGCACGAGGTCGAACGCCAGCGGCAGCACGCACGCGGTCTGCGTGCCGTTGTCGTAGAATCCTTTTTCCTGATTGTAATACCTCGCGTTGAACGCGGTCTTGAGCTGCGCGGCCAGCGCGGAAAAGCGTTCCGCATCGGCGGGCTTGCCGAGCGCGGCGGCGTAGCCGGCCATCAGTTTGAGGCAATGGTGAAAATAGCCGGTGGCGATGAGCGGCTGCGCGGTCTTGCGGGCCGGATCTTTCGAGTGGATCAGCTTCGGGTCTTCCGGCGGCACGCACCAGTCGCCGTAACTGTCCTTGCTGATGATCCCGTTCTTGATGAAACCGCTCATGTAATCAATCCACTTCACCATGCCGGGATACTGCCGCGCGACGACGGTCTGGTCGGCGTATTGGTCGCGCATGGCGCCCGGAATGACGACCGCGCTGCACGGCCAGGTGACGTTGTCATTGTAGAGCATCCAATACGGCGGGCAGACGTCGGAAATGCTGCCGCTGGATTTTTGCGAGTCGGTCATGTCCCGCGTCCACTTGGCGTAAAACGCGGCGACGTCGAACAGGTAGGTTTCCCCGCGCGATTCCACCGAGCGGTCGCCGAGCCAGCCCTGCCGTTCGTCACGCTGCGGGCAGTCGGTGGGGATGCTGCGGTAATTTCCTCGCGTGCCCCAGACGATGCTTTGGTAGATGCGGTTGATCATCGGCTGCGAGCAGGAAAATTCGCCCGCGCTCGCCAGATCGTCGTTTACCACGCGGCCTTCCAGCGAAGCGAGCGTGGGCTTGCCCGGCCAGCCGCGCACTTCCACAAACCGGAATCCGTGATAGGTGAAGCGCGGCTCCCAAGTCTCCGTGCCGCCGCCTTTGAGCGTGTAACGATCCGTCACCTTCGCGAGCCGGATGTTCTCCAGATACAACGTGCCGTCCGCCTGCAACGTCTCGGAGTGCCGCAGCGAAACCTGCGCGCCGCGCGACCCGGAAACCTTCAGCCGGCACCAGCCCACCATGTTCTGTCCCATATCGAAGACGAACACGCCGGGCTTCGGCTCGGAAACCTTCACCGGCTTGCGCGTTCCGGTGACGCGGATGGGCGCGATCATCTGCGGGGACATCACCGCGCCCGGCGCGGCCACCAACTGCGGCGTCTCCCAGCGCGAGCTGTCGAAGCCGGGTTTCGCCCAGCCCGTGAGTTCCTGCCGTGCGTCGTAATCCTCGCCGTCGTATTCGTTGTTGGCGCTGATGGGGCCAGCGGTGGTCAGCTTCCAGTTTTCATCGCTCACCACGTCGGTCGCGGTCGAGCCGTCCGCGTATTCCACGCGCAGTTGCAGCAGTAGTTTCGGAAAACCGTAGGTCGCGGTCTTCATCGGCGACTGCAAACGCGGTGCGAAATAACGTCCGTTGCCCAGCACCACGCCGATGGCGTTGACGCCGCGCCGCACCTGCTCCGTCACATCGTGCGTCACATAAAACACGCGCTTCGGATATTCGGTCAGCCCCGGCGAAAGCACTTCGTCGCCGACTTTTTGGCCGTTGAGGTAAAGCTCAGAAAGCCCGAGGCCGGAATACGAAACCGTCGCGCGGCGGATCAGATGCTCGACCTGAAATTCCTTCCGCAGCCAGCGCGCGGGCAACTGGCGCTCGTCCGGCTCGTAGGTATCGCCCCACGGCGCCATGCCGACCGGGCCGAGTTTGCGCGCCGCGACCCAGGCCGCGTCGTCGCAGCCGGGCTGTTCCCAGCCGGGCAGCTTTTCCTTGAGCGTGCGCCACGACTCGTCGGTGGCGACCAGCAGCGGCTCGCCCGAAGTGAATTCGATTTTCAACCACACCAGCAAGCCCGCCGCCGGCCGGTTGGGGTCGCCCGCCAGTTTCTCGACGGACACCGCGAGCACGTTGCGCCCTGGCCGGAGCTGCGCCAACACGTCGAAGCCGGTGGCGGTCCGGGCGTTGTTGGCATTGCCGAGCTTGTTGCCGTTGAGATAGACCACGCCGAGATTGTCCGCCGCCACGAGCAGCCGCGCGGACTTGACGACGCGGTTGGCCGGCAGTTCAAGCGCGTGCCGGAAATAGCGGATTTCCGCCGGCGGCTTGTCTTCGGGAAACCAAATCCAACTCGTGTCGTGAATCACGTTGGTCTTGGTCGCTTCGTCTTTGCCGATCCACTTGCCCGTCCAATCCGTCGGCTGTAACAAGCCCATGCTCCACCGCGCGGGCTGACTCCAAGCGGATTGCTTTCCGTCCTTGTCCCACACACAAACTTTCCAGAAACATTCCTGCCGCGACTGAAGCGCCGCGCCGGCATAGTTCACCTGGATGGACTGATCCGATTCCACCTTGCCGGAATCCCACAAATCGCCGGTGTCCTTTTTCAAGGCCGCCTCGCTGCCCGCCACCAGCACGCGGTAAGCCGTCTGGCGCTGGCCGCGCTCGCCGGATTCGAGAATCCAGCTCAGGCGCGGCTGCGGCTCGCCGATGCCGGACGGGTTGGCCAGATATTCGCAGCGCAGCGACGAAAGCCCGGTGCCCGCGCTGCAAATCCGCGCGGTGGTCAGGATGGTCAGGAGGATTGCGGAAATGTTTTTCATGGATTCGTGATTTGATGGTTTTGGATGCTGCGGCTATTCGGACGATTGGGGGGCGGGTTTCTTCTTCGCCTTGGCGGGCGGCGGCAAATCCTGTCCAGCCAGCGCGTGAAATTCCTTTTCGTGCTTGAGCCATTCCTGTTCGAGTTCCCGGACTTTGCCGGGATTCGCCGCCGCCAAGTTGCGTGATTCCGCGCGGTCGGTGCGCAGGTCGTAGAGCTCCCACGGCGACCGGTGGTCGGTCACGAGCTTCCAGTCGCCGACGCGGATGGCGCGGCTGCTGTCATGAAACCACCAGAGATAATCGCGCGCCACCGAATTGTCCTGCGCAAACACCGGCACGAGGCTCTTGCCCGGCAACGGCGGGACCGGCTCGCCCGCAATCGTGGCCGGGCGCGCGCCGCCGGCGAGTTCCAGAATTGTCGGCACGAGGTCGATGAGGTGGCCGGGATTGTTCCGCAACTCGCCGTGCGCCGGCAATCCGGCGGGCCACTGCACGATGAGCGGCGTGCTGATGCCGCCCTCGTGCGTCCAGGTCTTGTGCAGGCGGAACGGCGTGTTCGCCGCCGTCTCCCAGCCCGGCCCGATGCCGAGGAAGGTCTTGGCCGAACCCAGCGGCGCGGTCTGATCGTGGCCGTCGCCGCGCAGCAT
>JAPLTZ010000039.1 GCA_026397895.1 Verrucomicrobiota bacterium
GCCGCCGCCAGCGCCGAAGCCACGACCGTTGCGGAAGCCGCGCCCGAGCCCGCCCCGGAAAATCCGCCGGCGTGACCGCACCGAAAGCATTCTCCCCGCGCCAAATCAGCGCTTTCAATGCCTGCGCCGCGTTGCTAAATTAACACATGGCTTTTAGCAAACTAGGTCTCGCCCCGAAGATTCTCGAGGGCATCAAGGCGATGGGTTACGTCGAACCCACGCCCATCCAGCTCCGCGGCATCCCACTCATCCTCGCCGGCACCGACATCATCGGCAGCGCCCAGACCGGCACCGGCAAGACCGCCGCGTTCGGCCTGCCTATCCTCTCCAAACTCGGCGAACACAGCCACGCCACCCGCGTCCTCATCCTCGAACCCACCCGCGAACTCGCCGCCCAGGTCGAGACCGCCATCCGCGATTACGCCCGCTTCACCGACCTCCGCGTCGCCGTCTTCGAACGTGGTGTTCGAGCCACCAGCAACGACGAACGACCGACACTTGGGCGGGCAATCAACGACACCGGAATCGTCGCCCGCGACCTCGCCGAAACGATCCCCGGCGCAGTCGGTGCCGGACTCGGCGTCATCGCCTCGACGAAGCCGACCGCATGCTCGACATGGGATTCCTCCCCGACGTCCGCCGCATCCTCGACAAAGTCCCGCGCGACCGTCACACCTCGCTGTTCTCCGCCACCATCCCGCCGCAGATCGAGACGCTCATCAAATGGGCCATGCGCGCCCCGCAGACCATCGAGATCGGCGCGCGCCGCACGCCCGCCGAAACCGTCAAGCACGTCATCTACCCCGTCGCCGAGAGCCAGAAGAGCGACCTCCTCCGCGCCTTGCTCGACTCCGTGAACTACGATTCCGTCATCATCTTCTGCCGCACCAAACACGGCGCCGACCGCGTCGCCGGCCTGTTGAAGAAGAACAACCACGCCGTCGCCGTGCTGCACTCCAACCGCACGCAGAAGGAACGCGAGCAAGCCCTGCAAGGATTCCGCGACGGCAAATACGAAGTCCTCGTCGCCACCGACATCGCCGCGCGCGGATTGGACATCGCCGACGTCAGCCACGTCATCAACTACGACGTGCCGCAGCATCCCGAAGCTTACATCCACCGCATCGGCCGCACCGGCCGCGCCGAAGCCAGCGGCGACGCCTTCACGCTGATGGTCGCCGAAGATTCCCCGCACGTCGCCTCCATCGAACGCTTCATCAGCAAGAAAATCGAGCGCATCAAACTGGACACCTTCAGCGCATCAAACTGGAGACCTTCAACTACAAATACACCGCGCTCTTCGAGGAAGGCAAACCCGGCCAGGCCGTCGGCCACGAACGCAAAGTCAAGGGTGTGCGGTTGAGTGGCGGCTACTACTTCGGCCCGGCCCGGCGGCGCAGATAGCAATTCCGCGTGAAAATCCCCGCGCTCTACCTCGACACATCGGTCATCGGCGGCTATTTCGACGATGAATTCAAAACCGCCACGCGCGAACTGTTCCGGCAGGCCAACTTGGGATGCTACCGGATGTTCGCCTCCGTCGTCACCGAGGTGGAAATCCAATCCGCGCCCACCAACGTCCGGCAACTTCTTGCCGACACACTTGATGCCCCGCACATTCTGCCACTGACCGCTGAAGCCGAGACGCTGGCACAGGCTTATCTGGCGGCGAAAGTTGTCTCCCCCAATTACACGGACGACGCCCGGCATGTGGCCATCGCCACCGTTGAACAAGTCGGTCTGATGGTCAGTTGGAACTTCAAACATCTGGCGAACTACCGGCGGGAAACCGGATTCAACAGCGTCAACCTCTTGCAAGGTTACGGCTCTGTGCGTATCTTGACCCCGTTGGAATTGATTTATGGCGACGAAGAAAAAAACCTTTGATGCCGTGGCGGAATCCCGCCGCTGGAAGGAAGCCGTGGCGCGTAAAACCGCCCGGATGAC
>JAPLTZ010000270.1 GCA_026397895.1 Verrucomicrobiota bacterium
AAAAACAATGGTTCATTGAGTCGGGCCTTTCTTGGCGGAGATGATGATGGCGGCGAGGATGCGTTTGAGTTGCTGGGCTTCGTCGGTCAATGCGGTGAGTTCCGGGGCGCGGGCGGTCTCGGTGGCGATAAACAGGCGCAGCCAGTAGTGGGTTTCGCGGGCTTCCTTGAGGGCGATGGTGTTCTTGTTGATGAAATCGGCCTTGCTGGCGGCGGCTTGGGCTTCTTCGAGATTCGCGCCGATGCTGGTGGCGGAGCGGAGCAGCTGTCTGGCGAGCATCCGGTCGGCGGAAGGCTTGCTGTCCAGCATCCGGCAAAGCCGCACGACGCGCACGGCAAATTCAAAGGCGCGTTCGCGAATGTCCTGCGGTTTGGCGTCCGGGTTGGTTTTCATTTTGCCATTTGCCTTTTAACTTTTGCCTTGCTCCTGCGCGGTTCAGAACCACTTTTTCTTTTTGAAATACCAGTAGGTGAGCAGGGTGGACACCGCCATGACGCCGCCGGCGACCCAGTAGCCGTGTTCCCAGCTTAACTCCGGCATGTTGTGGAAGTTCATCCCATACCACGTCCCGACCATCATCAGCGGCGTGGTGATCACGGTGATGAGCGTGAGGAGTTTGACGACCTCGCCGGTCTGGTTGGAGGACATGTTCAGGTAAACCTGCAAAATGCCGGTGAGCGAATCGGTGTAGCTCTGGGCGAGTTCGTTGATGTGGAACAGCGCGTCATACACGTCGCGGAAGTAGGGCACAAGGTGGGCACGCACGAGCTTGAACTCGCCGGCGGCGAAGCGCGCGAGGACTTCGCGTTGCGGGCCGATGATCTGGCGGAGGTGGAGCACTTCCTTCTTCACCTCGAAGATGCGGTTCAGGGTTTTTTGACCGGGGACTTGCAGCGCGAGTTGTTCGAGCTCGGCGATTTCCAGCGAGAGTTCGTCGAGCGCGGGCTTGTAATTTTCCACGATGGAATCCAGCAGCGTGTGAGCGACGCGGTCGGGCGCGCGGGCGATGTGGGTGGTGGATTTGAGGGCGCGTTCCTCGACCATCGAGACGCTGCGGAGCGGGGCGCGGTGGAAGGTGACGAGAAAATTCTTGCCGAGGAAAAAATCCAGCTCGCTGGTGGCGAACTGGCCGTTCTGGCGGCTGTAGTCCACCGCGTGGATCACCATGAACAGATACGGCGTGAACAAATCCTCCTCCTTCGGCGAATACTCCTCCACCTTCGGCGACGGGCTGACGGTGAGACAGTCCTCGATGGACAGCGGGTGGAAATGGAAGACATCCTCCAGCACCGCCTTGGTCTCCTCCGGCGTGGGATTTTCGAGGTCCACCCAGAGAAAGAGACTGGTGTCCGCGAGCAGCGTGGGCATGAGAAACATCTCGATGTCCTTGGTGTGAAGCCGCCCTTGAGTGGTGAACGCGAATGATCGGAGCATACGTCAATCCTGTGCCAAGTTGTCCCGAATCTTAAACCGAAACCGCAGGGTGGCAAGTGCCAATTTTGGCGCACCTGTCTGCGGTCAGATTTCCCGGACAAGCGCGTCGGGCGCGGGTTTGGCGGCCATTTTCCGCCATACGAGCCAGAGCAGCAGGCCGGTCGCCGCGCCGCCGAGGTGTGCCATGGATGAAATTTCGCTGAAGCCGGCGACTTGTTGCGCCGCGCCGACAAACTGGAGCAGAATCCAGAGCGCGAACGCGCCCCACGCCGGGATTTGCACCCAACTGTAACGCCAATAATAGCGCAGCATGAAACCCAGCCGCGCCCGCGGAAATTGCAGCGCGTAGAACGCGATCACTCCGGAGATGCCGCCGCTCGCGCCGATGCAGGGAGTCAGCGAATGCGGCGCGGCGAGGATGTGAAACCAGTCGCCCGCCACCGTCGCCAGCACGAGCAGCAACAGGAAGCGCCCGCGCCCGAGGTAATCTTCCACGTTGTCGCCGAAGATGAGCAGGAAGTAGAGGTTGCCGATGAGATGCCACGCGCCGCCGTGCAGGAAGAACGAGGTGAACAAGGTCGCGCCGTGCAACCGCCACGCCTCCGCTGGAATCAGGCCGAATTGTTTGACGACGTTTTCCAGATCGAAGAAGGCCCAGATGCTGACGGCGGCGATGATTGCCGCGAGCGACCACGTCAGCCACGGCCAATGTTGGAGCGGATTTGTCTCCGCTTCGACGGGCAGGCCGAACAGAGCGGGGACGGTTTTCCAATCCTCATCCGGCGACGGGTCCTCGGCGCGCGCGGCTTCGGCGATCTGCTGGACTTTGTAGAGCGCGAGCGCTTCGCGGGCTTCGAGGGGCAGATCTTTTTCCGCCATCTCGCCGGGCAGGTGCGCGGGCGGCGGCTTGGGCGGTGCGGCTTCCATTTCGCCGGGATCGAACCACACGAACTCGCAGCGTTTGCAGACGTCGAGCTTGAGGGCGATGGCCTGCGGCGCGACGGTCACTTCCAGCATGCGCTGGGTGCAGGAAGGGCAAGGGCGGCTGGCAAACCCATTGCCCTCGCGGACGGCGCCCCACAGTTCGTTGATGAATTTTGGGGCGATGGCTTTGCGCAAAACGGCGAGGCCGACGGCGCGACCGGAGCAGGCGGGGCAGACCCAGAAGATGCCAAGCTCGTTCTGCGAGCGGTTCAGGCGGCCGGAGCAATTGGGGCAGATGAACATGGCGGCGGTTCAGGCTGGGCGACAGTGGAACAAAAAACAACCCCGGTGGCAACGGCAACAAGGCCGATTGCAACCGGGGTGAAACGGAACGTCCGCTGCGTCAGAATTTTTTTGTCACCTGCACATACCACTGCCGACCGTAGGGCTCATGGCTGACGAGAGAGTAGCCTTCGGTCTCTGCGTCGGCGAAGGGCGGGTCAACATCGCCGACATTCTTGACGCCCAAAGTCAGCGTCAAATCTTTGGGGAATTCATAATTGAACTGAAGATCAACGGTCACCCAATCGGCCACCTGCGACGAGGGCAGCCCGTAATCAGGGCCGTATTGCTGGTCGAAGGCGCCGACCCAGTTGACTGTGGCCCCGGCGCCGAAATGGCGATAGTTCCAGAACAGACTCCCGTAGCCGCGCCATTCGGGCGAGTCGTAAGAGCCGGCCAGTTGAACCAGGCGGCTGGAGGAGGTAACCTGATCTTCGGTGGAGTAGAGCCAGGAAAAATCGGTTTTGAAGGTGAACTCACCCCAACTGGTGGGCTTGGTGTAGCTGGCGCCCATGTCCACGTATTTGACGATGCGCTTGCCGAGGTTGGACCAGGTGTTGGTGATGGTGGTGATTTCGCCGGTATACGGATTGCGGGCGACCATGTCGGGCGCGTAATCGAGGATGTAGGAGTTGGGGAAGCTATCGATGGCTTTTTCCAATTCGATTTGCCCCCAACTGCCGTGCAATTCCAGGCCGGGGACGAACTTGGGCGTGTATACGAGGCTGGCGCTCCAGTTTTGAGAGGTTTCGGCTTCAAGCGAAGGGTTTCCGGAACGCTGAATCCGGTATTGGCGCGGCAGGCCATAATAAACAGAATTGGTGTCCGGGTCCACCACGAAGTCATAGGACACGGAAGAGCCGAGGTAAAGTTCCTGCAACGACGGCGCCCGGAAACCCTGCCCGTAAGAACCCCGGAAAACCAAATCTTCGTGGGGAGAGTATTTGAAGGCAAACTTCGGGGTTACGGCGGTGCCAAAGTCGCTGTAGTGATCCATGCGTCCGGCCAGCGAAAACTCAAGGCTGCGTATGCCGGGCAGAGCGTTGTCTGCGCCGAAAACGGGAATCAACAGCTCCGCATAGGCCGCTGCCCCGGAGCGCTGGCCCTGACCGGTGGTGCCGCCTGAGCCGACTTGTCTTTCGGATGTCGTGATGGGGTCGGACTCGTCTGAATAGGTTTCATGGCGTCCATCGGCACCGACCGAGATGCGCAGCTTGCCGCCGGGCAAATCGAAGAGTGGGCCGCCAGCGGAGCCGCTGCCCATCATCAGTTCGGTTTCGCCTTTGCGCCAAGGGCTGAACTTGAGGCTTTGGATGAGCGCCGGGTTGTTGGCCTGTCCGGGGGCGTAATTGGTGGCGGGCGCGAAAAGGTTGATGGCGGTGGCGGGATCGGTGCTATTGAGTGCCGCCTGCAGGCGGTCGGCATCAATATAATTCTGGCCGACGGTTTTAGTGGTGTTCGGCATGAACGCAAAATCCATGGCGGCTTCCCATTCGTTGGCCAGATGGAAATTGATGCCCGGGATAATCCGAAGCGACGTGGAGGTGATGTCGTCAATGCGCGGGCCGAATTCGGTCAGACGATTTCTAAAACTCACATCGGTGCCCAGAACATTGTAAGGATTGCTGGCCGGCACGATGAATCCCTGGCCGTAGGGGTTGCCGTAGAGATTTGGCGGGTCATCACCGGTGATGGGCGTGGGTGCGGCAAATGTCCGCGTCCAGGTCCGGCGATAAGAGAAGTCCAGCGAGGCCTCGACGTTTTCGTTGATTTTCCATTGAGTATAAATGTATGCGCCATAGCGTTCGAATTCCGGAGAAAGTTTAAGGGAGGGGTTGAAATCGAAATAGTTGCCGCCAGTGCCGTTCACAAAAGAACCATCCGGCAGCATGCGGACCTGGGGATCATAAATATCGCCTGAAGAGCTAAAAATCAGTCCGCCGTCCGGCGAGAAAAAGTAGCCGGGGCTTGGCCCTAGGTCGCTGGTCCAATCGAAGCCGCCGCGGGCGCTCTGGTTGGCGGTCGCCGAAAAGGCCCGGTCTTTTTGATCCAGAGAATCCGTGTGCTCGTAATCGAGGTTGACCAGGACACTGACCGTATTTTTCTTGTTGTGCAATCCGGCTGTAACGCTGTAGCTCTGCTCAAACATGTCGTTCTTGAAGGTGTTGCCCCAGCGCGAGCTCAGTTCCGCCCCGTCATATTCCTTCTTAAGTTTGATGTTGATGACGCCTGCGATGGCATCAGAGCCATAAATTGCCGAAGCACCTTCTGGTAATTCCTCGATAGACTCAATGGCGTCCAATGGCAGCGAATTCAGGTCGGCGAAAGCATCCGAAATGTTCTGCCCGTAGCCATAAGGTGCGACGCGATGGCCGTTCAACAAAACGAGGGTATATTTCGCGCCCATACCGCGCAGCGAGGCCCCGGACGAACCCGGCGCAAAACCATTTTGAAACTTGTTGTCCAGCGAGCCGCTGTTTTGTGGCAGCCGCTTGATGACTTCGGACAGGGTGGACGCGCCTTGCCGCTTGATATCCTCCGCGGTGATGGCGATGACTGGAACAATCGGCACGGAATCCGAAGTCGGAATCATCGAGCCGGTGACCAGCACCGTCTTCATCTTCGTCGGCGCGGCGGCATTCGTGCCGGCGAGCTGCGTGGCGATGGCGTCCGGCAGGATGGCGGGCTTGGCCGCCTTGATGTCATCCGCGCTGACCGGCGCGACGGGCACAGGCGCGTCGCCGGGCTTGATTTCAGCGGCGGGCAATGTCGTGCCGAACGCGAGTGCAAGCAGGCAGGAATGGATGAAGGGTATGGTGGTTGGGTGGCGGAATTGCATGAGTGACTGCCTTTCTTTGAGTTTCCTTGGTAACTGAATGCAGTTTTCTAAACAGTTTCGGTGGACAGAAGCAATATTTTAATTTATCAAACGCGAACAAATTACAGGAGGCCGATTGTCCGAAACCAAAACAGACGCAGAAAATCCGTCCCGCGCGCTGCATTCCGATCTGGCGCGGCTGTGCCTGCCGCAGACGATGCAGGACGCCACGCGCAAGCTCGCGTATGCGAATTCCATCTGCCTCCTCTTCCTCGTCATCGGCCTCATCGGCGTCAAACCGCCCAAATTCACGCAATGGGAAAATAATTCCCAGGCCGACACCGTCCCCGTCATCTTCACGCCGCCGGAGGAAGCCGCCCCGCCCGAACCGCCGAAAGTCGCGGAGGACTCGTCGCTGTCCGACGCCCCCGCTGAAGCGCCGCAAGTCGTCACCGTCGTCGCCGCCAGCACCGCCAACGTCGCCTTTGCCGTGCCCGTCGCCGGGCCGGTGGTCGTCGCCAGCTCCCCGCAATTCGTCGCCGGCCCGCCCGGGGCGACCGCCAAGTCGTCCTCCGGCCGCGTCGTCCGCGAATTTTCCGCCGGCGCGGAAACCGGCGGGCAATTCCCGTCGCCCACCTATCCCCGCGAGGACCTGCAGGCGCGGCACGAAGGCCGGGTCATGCTCAACGTCGTCGTCAACGCCGACGGCACCTTCGGCGAAGTTTCCATCCAGGACAGTTGCGGCTACTCCTCGCTCGACCGCCACGCGCTGAACTGGGTCAAGCGCCACTGGCATTTCTCGCCCGGTGCCGTCCGCTATTATCTCGTTCCCATCCAGTTTCAAATCCAATAAAACAACAACCAGACAAAAACTATGTTTGCCAACATCATCGTCGAATACTTCATCAAAGGCGGCTGGGTCATGTGGCCCATCCTCATCGCCGCGCTCACCGCCGTGTGCGTCGTCGGCGAACGCATCTGGTGGTGGACCCGCGAATCCCGCCAGCGCGACCCGAAACTCCTCGAACAGGTCTTCGCCACGCTCGAGACCGGCGATTTCGACCGCGCCTCCACGCTGGCCAAGGATTCGCCCGACCCCATCATCCGCACCCTCTGGCACGGGCTGAACCACCACCACAGCTCACTGCAAGGCGCGCTCCAGGTCGCCGCCGGCGTCGAGCTGCAACGCGCCGGGCGCTTCCTCACCGTCATGGACACGCTCGTCACCCTCGCGCCGCTGCTCGGCCTGCTCGGCACCGTGGCCGGCAT
>JAPLTZ010000114.1 GCA_026397895.1 Verrucomicrobiota bacterium
GGCAAAGGCTCGCTGCTCCAGCGCATGGCCGGCGACGACTGGCAGAAGTTCGCGAACCTGCGCACGCTGCTCGGCTACCAGTGGGTTTTCCCCGGCAAGCAACTGCTGTTCATGGGCTGCGAGTTCGGCCAGAGCGCCGAATGGAACGCCGACGCCGGTCTCGACTGGCATCTGCTCCAGGCCGGGCCGTATCACTGCGGCCTGCAAAAGCTCGTCGCGGATCTGAACCACCTCTACCGCGCGCAGCCCGCGTTCTGGCTGTCGGACTTTGACCCGCACGGCTTTGCGTGGATTGACTGCGCGGACACGGCGAACAGCATCCTCTCCTTCATCCGCCGCGACACGCAGGGGCAGGGCGAGGCCGTCGTCATCCTGAACCTCACGCCCGTGCCGCGTCACAACTACCGCATCGGCCTGCCGCGCCAGGGTGAGTGGCGCGAGGCGCTGAACAGCGACGCGAAAATTTACGGCGGCAGCGGCATGGGCAACCTCGGCCGCGTCACCGCCACCGAGCAGCCGCGCCACAGCCAGCCGTTCTCCGCGAATTTTACCCTGCCGCCGTTGAGCATCCTCGTGTTCACCTCCGCGCACGCCTGATTCCAAAGAAGATTGAAAAACCCGCGCCGCGCGGCGACACTCCGCGCTGTCACGAAACGAAAATGAATCTCACCGAAGCCCAAAAACAGAAAGTCGCCACCTGGATCAACGAAGGCCTCAAGCTCGCCGAAATCCAGAAGCGCCTCGAATCCGAATTCAGCCTGCGCCCGACTTACATGGAGGTTCGCTTCCTGATTGACGATCTGAAGCTGATGCCCAAAGACCCGGAGCCGCCCGCCGCGCCCGCTGTCGCCCCTGCTGCTCCGTTGGCAGCACCCGCTCCCGCCGCTGCTGGCGCGGGGCATGTTTCCGTGGAGGTGGATAAAATCCCGCGCCCCGGCGCGCTCGTCAACGGCACCGTCACCTTCAGCGACGGCCAGACCGCCGCGTGGTATCTCGACCAGACCGGGCGACTCGGCCTGACGCCCGCGCAGGCCGATTACAAGCCCACCGCCGAGGACGTGAAGGCGTTCCAATTGGAACTGCAAACCCAGCTCCAGAAAATGGGTTTCTAATTTCCCCAGACCCCAGACGCCAGACCCAAAACCCCAAGTCGTGAACCTGCCCAACAAACTAACGCTCTCGCGGTTCGTGCTGACCGGCGCGTTTCTGGGCGTCACGTTTTCCGGCATCCGCTGGCATCACACCTGGGCGCTGGTGCTGTTCAGCGCGGCGAGCCTCACGGATTATTTCGATGGCCGCATTGCGCGCCGCGACAACCTCATCACCAACTTCGGCATCCTCATGGACCCGCTGGCGGACAAGATTCTCATCTGCTCCGCTTTCATCGCGTTCGTCGGCCTCAACCTCATGCCCGCGTGGATGGTGGTCGTCATCGTCGCGCGCGAACTGGCCATCACCGGCCTGCGTCTGCTGGCGGCGACCAAGCACGTCGTGCTAGCGGCAGAGGGCTACGGCAAGCACAAGACCATCTTCCAAATCGTCGCCATCATTTCAATTCTCGTGTTGTCGAGCTACGGCGACTGGGGTGTGGTGGGCAAAACAGTTTTCGGTTTCCAGCTTTTCGGCGTGGGCGGGCCGTGGGTCATCTGGTTCACGGAACTGTCCAAGTGGATCGCCGTGGGGCTGACCATGCTTTCCGGCAGCTTCTATCTCTGGCGCAACCGCCACCTCTACCTCGACGACCTGTGAAGGACAAACTCATCCTGTTCGTCGCGCAGGGCTTCGGCGTCGGGCGGATTCCGTTCGCTCCGGGCACGTTCGGCTCGGTGGTCGGGCTGGGCTGGTTCGCGCTGCTGCTGGCGACGGGAAACATCTGGCTGTTCGCGCTGGGAACTATTCTTGGTCTTGCGGCATCAGTCTGGTTCTGCGGCGAGGCGGAAAAAATTCTTGGTCAAACCGATCCCGGTTCGGTGGTGCTGGATGAAATCGCGGCGATCCCGGTGTGTTTTGGTGTGTGGGTTGGAATTGTTTACGATGATTCCAAAGTAATGCCTAGTTTGGATTACTTGTTATCACAAGGGGGATGGATGCTGCTGCTTGGAGTATTTTTTTTCTTTCGTCTTTTTGACATTTGGAAACCTTGGCCTATTCGCCAAAGCCAAAAATTTCCAGGCGGCTGGGGTGTGACCATTGATGATATTCTTGCGGCAGTTTATGTGAACGTGTGTTTGGTTCTCTTTATCTGCGCTTTGATTTATCTCACCGCAGGGGATAGACGTCCGCATCACTGACGATAGAACAGGCTTGTGTGTTCAATGACGTGGACTTGAAGCGGGCAGGGGAAGCGTTTCCCCGCCGGAGTTTGGCGACTGGTAAATTCCCGGCGTCAATCCGGCCAGCGGGTCGCTGGTCTGGTAATGCCGCCAGCCGAAGTAGATTCCCGCGCCGATTCCCAGCACCGCGATGACGCCCAGCGCGATGAGGCTTTTCTGCCAGTTAATCTTCGAGAGCAGCAGCGTGAGCGTGTCCACGATGGTGTGGGGCCGGTCGGTCAGCGGCGGCATCGCGGCGAATTTCTTCGTGTGGCTCAGCTCGGCGTCGAGCAGCGCGAGGATTTGCGGCTCGTCGAGTTTCAGCAGCCGCGCGTAGCTGCGGACGAAACCGCGGATGTAAATCTGCGCGGAGAAGACATCGTAGTTGCCCTCGTCCAGCGCCTCGATGTGGTCGGTGCGGATTTTGGTGTAGTCAGCGACCTGATGCACCGTAAGCCCCTGGGCCTGGCGCGCCTGACGAAGTTGTTCCGCAACTGCTGACATTCCCGGCTATTTAGCGCGTTTGCCGCGTTTTTGGCAATCACCGAAAATCAGCGGTAGCGGGGTGACTTGGAGTGCGGCGACACGTCGCCGCTTTGTAACTGGCAGACATGTCTGCCAGTTACAAAGCGCGGTCATGCCCGCGCACTCCAAACCAGGCACAGCCAATCACCGCGCCGCTTTCCCCAAAGCCTCCAGCACGATTCCCGGCGTCAGCACGGCGGGCAAAACCTGCGGCGGCTTCGCGGCATCCGCCGGATAAACCAGCACCAGCGGCACGCCGGCGCGACCGAAGCGCGCGAGTTCCGCCGCGATGTCCTCCGGGAAATGCGTGTAATCCCCGAGCAGCGCGACGGCGTTCAGCGCGCGCAGCTTCGCCTGCACCGCCGGGATTTCGAGGGCGAGCACCTTGTTCGCCCGGCACGTCAGACACCAGCGCGCGGTGAAATCCACCAACACCGGCCGACCCTGCGCGCGCGTGGCGGTCACGGCGGCGGCGCTCCACGGCTGCCAGTCAATCCCCTCCGCGCCGGTCTTTAGCGGTTCGGCGGGCATCTCGGTGAGCGCGGTGCGCCAGTGCAACTGCCCTTCGAGCGCGTAGCCGTAGCCGCCGAGCAACAGCAGGAGCGTGACGGCCAGCGCCAGATTTTTGCGCGTGCGCCCGCGCTGGATGAATTCGCCGAAGACCCACGCCGCCAGCGCGAGGATGATGAGGAAGATGCCGAGCCAGTTCGCCGTAGAACGCGGAGGCCACGTCGTAGAGCCACACCGCCGTGGCGAGCATCGGGAAGCCCATCGCGATCTTGAACCTCTCCATCCACGCGCCCGGCTTCGGCAGAAATTTCAACCACGCCGGCTGCCACGTCAGCGCGACGTAGGGCAGCGCGAGTCCGGCGGCAATGGCGGCGAAGAACAGCACGACGACGCCCGGCGGTTGCGCGAACGCAAAGCCGAGCGCGGGCGCGAGGAACGGCGCGGTGCAGGGCGTGGCCAGCACGGTGGTCAGCACGCCGTTGAAGAACGCGCCCGCCGCGCCGTGTTTGGAAACGAGTTTGCCCGCTGCGTCCATCGCGCCGCCGCCGAGCGTGACCTCGAACACGCCGAAAAGATTCAGCGCTACGAGCGTGACAAGCGCGGTGAGCGCGACGAGGAACGGCGGGTTGCTGAACTGCATCCCCCAGCTCGCGCGATGACCGGTGCTTTGCACGGCGATGACGAGCGCGGCGAGCGCAAGGAAGGAGACCAGCACGCCGCCGGCGTAGATGAGGCCGAGTTTGCGGACGCGCGCGGGTTGTTCGCTGGCCCGCGAGACGAAGCCGAGGATTTTCAACGCGATGACGGGCAGCACGCAGGGCATGAGGTTGAGGATGAGGCCGCCGACGAACGCGAACAGCAGCATTGTCCAGAGCGAGACCGGCGCGGTGGCGGGCGCGACAGCGGCGGGCGCGGCGGACGGCAGCGCGTGAACAGGCTTTTTCTCCCAGAGCGCGAGAGTCGCGGCGGCGGCGCTGGGCTTGGTTTCGTTGCCGACGGTCAGCGTGGCGGCGACTTCTTGATTGCCAGGCACGCAGCTTTCGAGGCATTCGATCCACGAGATTTTGGCTTTGAGTTCGAGCGGGCCGGGTTTCAGATCGGCGGCGAGGCGGAGCGGGATGAGGAGGATGACTTCGCTGTTGTAGAGGTAGGAGGTCAGGCCGTCGGCGACGGATTTTTCGGCGGCGGGCCATTGAATGTCACCGGCGGTGACGCCGGGCGGGAGTTGCCATTTGATTTCCGTGGCCTGGCCGGAGTTCTCCGGGTCGGGCGCGTAGGTGTGCCAGCCGCCGGGCATTTGCAGATGCACGCCGGCAAGGACGGTGTCGCCGGCGCGCGCGGTGTCGGCGGCGAGAAAAAGTTGGATGCGGGTTTGCGGCGCGGCGTGGGCGTTGAGGCCGAGGACGGCAAAAAAAACGGCGCAGAGAATCTTCAGTTGCGGTCGCACAGGGATATAGATGCCTGAAACGGGACAATGTTTGAAACTATTTCGCGCAAGGTCGCCAATTGCCAATCGGTGCGCTTGCCGATAAGGTGCAACCATGTCCGCGCCCCAAACCGTCGCGCATGAGTGGCTCTACACCGGGCTGGAAATTTTTCCGGCCATGCTCAAGGCC
>JAPLTZ010000356.1:0-1762 GCA_026397895.1 Verrucomicrobiota bacterium
AAGCTCGCCACGCCGGGGAATTGCGTGCTCGCCATCTACGGCGACGTGAAGGCGGAAGCCGTGAAGGCGGCGGTGGAGAAAAGCTTTGGAGGATGGAAGATGGAAGGTGGAGGATGGACAAAGCCGAACTCTGAACTCCGAACTCCGAACTCCGAACTCCGCGCCAGCGAAGTTTGCGACAAGAAGCAGGCCGTGCTCGTCATCGGCTTCGCGGGGACGACGATGTTCGACACGGATCGTTACGCGCTGGAGTTGTTGCAGGAGGCGTGCAGCGATCTGGGCTCGCGGCTGTTCCTGCGCATCCGCGAGAAGCTGGGGCTGGCGTATTACGTCGGCGCGCAGCACATGCCGGGGCTCGCGCCGGGCTACTTCGCGTTCTACGCCGGCACGGAGCCGGAGAAGGTTAAACTCGTCGAGGCCGAGATGTTGAACGAGGCGCGGCTGCTGTGCGCGGAAGGTTTGAGCGCGGAGGAATTGTCGCGCGCGAAGGCGAAGATCATCGGCCAGAAAAAAATCGCGCGGCAGGAACTCGGCGGCCTCGCGATGGCGACGGCGTTGGACGAGCTTTACGGCCTCGGCCACGGCTACAGCGACACCGAAGACGCGAAATACGAGGCGGTGACGCCGGCGGAAATCACGGCGGCGGCGCGGAAATATTTGTCGCCGGAGCGCGCGGTCATCGCGGTGGTCGGGCCGGGAAAATAGTTTTCCGCAGTCCGGTCGCCGGCGGTTTTGTAACGCAATCGTAACGCAAGAGCCTTACGCCCGTAACCCGCCGGTTCTTTACTTGGCGCGTAACGAATCAGTTCAATTTCAACCACCAAATGAAAAACAAAATCAAGACACTCGCAATCGGTGCGGCGGCCACCGCCGCCTTCGGTATGACGGCACACGCGCAATCGGCGGACGCGCCTGGGTGAAGGCGATGAAGTTCAACGGCGACCTGCGCATGCGTTACGATGGCATCTTCGGACAGAACCCCGCATTCGTGGATCGCAACCGGCTGCGCTACCGCTTGCGCTTCGGCTTCACGGCGGACATGGCGGACGATTTGGAAATCGGCTTCAAGCTGACGTCGAGCGAAGGCTCGGGCGGCGGCGATCCGATTTCCGGCAACCAGACGTTCACGGGCAACGGCTCCAAGAAACTCGTCTATATTGATCAGGTCTATGCCAAGTGGTCGCCGATTCACACGCCGGACTGGGCGGGTGCGTTCACGTTGGGCAAGATGGAGAATCCATTCGTGTTTCCCTCCACGATGATGTTTGACAAGGATTACACGCCGGAAGGTTTTGCCGGGCAGTTCGCCTACAACATCAACAGCCAGCACGCCCTCAAGTTCAACGCCGGAGTGTTTGCGTTGTATGAGGACAAGGCGAGCAGCAGCGATTCGTGGCTGGGCGGCGCGCAGTTGCGCTGGGACGCCAAGTGGAATTCCAAATGGAGCAGCACGGTGGGCGTGGCCGCCTTTGCGCTCAAGAGCAATGAGGAACTCACGACCGCGAACGTCACTGACTCCAACAAAGGCAACTCCCGGGCCACGATAAACGGCGTCGCCAATGTCCTGAAATATCAATTCAACCCCATCTACGTTGACGCCGGAATCACGCGTGTGCTGGAGTCGTTCCCGATGTATCCGGGCGCGTTCCCCATCACCGTGAGCGGCGACTATGTGAAAAATTGCAGCGCGCTCACGGACAATCAGGGCTACAGCATCGGCCTTCAGCTCGGCAAAGCCGGGAAAAAAGGCACCTGGCAGGTG
>JAPLTZ010000356.1:1798-4484 GCA_026397895.1 Verrucomicrobiota bacterium
CGCGTGGTATGAGGAATTTGTCGAATCCGACTTCGGTGGGATCAGCGGGAATTCCTACATGTCCGGCACCAATGTCAAAGGTCACTGGGTGAAGCTGAGCTATTCCCCCTACGACTCGCTGACCTTCGGGCTGTCCTGCTTCATGACGGAATTGATCAACAATCCCGGCAGCACAAAATCCGGGGCGACCCGCATTCTGGCCGACGCCGTTTTCAAATTCTAAATCGAAACCAAAACATTCCGCCAATCTGCCCACATGAAAAACATCATCCAAAAACTCAGCGTCGCCCTCTTCACGGTTGGCATCGCCGCCCCGGCTATTGCCGGCAGCATCACCGTCAAAGGTTCGGACACGCTCGTCATCCTCGCCCAGAAGTGGGCGGAGGTTTATATGGGCGCGCACGCCGACGTGAAGATTCAGGTCACCGGCGGCGGCACGGGCACGGGCTTCGCCGCGTTGCAGAACCAGACCACCGACCTCTGTGATGCCTCGCGCAAAGCCAAGGCGGCGGAAATCGCCAACTGCATCAAGGCCTTCAACAAGCGCCCCACCGAATACAAGGTCGCGCTCGACGGCCTTTCTGTTTACGTCAGTGCCGACAACCCGTTGAAGGAACTCACCGTCGCGCAGGTCGGCGACATCTTCACCGGCCGCCTCACCAACTGGAAGCAGGTCGGCGGGGCCGATGCGCCCATCACGCTCTACAGCCGCGAGAACAGCTCCGGCACCTACGAGTTCTTCAAGGAAAACGTCCTCAAAGGCGCGGACTTTGCGGCCAGCGCGCAGACCATGCCCGGCACGGCGGCGATTCTGCAGGCCGTCGCCAAGGACAAGAACGGCATCGGCTACGGCGGCGCGGCCTACGGCGCGGGCGCAAAGCATCTCGGCATCAAGCGGGACGATTCCAGCCCCGCGATCGACCCCACCGAGGAGAACGTCATCGCCGGAAAATATCCCATCTGGCGCTACCTGTTCATCTACGTGAACCCGGCGCTCGACAAGGGCGAGGTTGCCGCCTACCTGAACTGGATTCGCAGCGACGACGGCCAGAAGGTCGTGAAGGACGTGGGTTATTTCCCGCTCCCGAAAAATTTACGGGAATGATTTAACTCTGTTCCTCCAGAGTTGACCAACGCGGGTGGAAGTCGCTGAAAGGCGGCTTCCGCCCTGCCAAATTTGAGATGCAAGCACCGACGACCAAAGAGAACCGTCCGCACGGCTGGCTCGGCATCCACCGCGGCCACCGGGCGCGGCCGCTGGAGTGGTGCGCCGAGAAATTCATCTTTCTCGTCTCCCTGTCCGCCATCGCCGTGGTGCTGCTCATCTTCGTGTTCGTCGCGCGCGAGGCGCTGCCGGTTTTCTTCGGCCAGACCAACACCGCGCTCATCCAGCCCGTCATCCCGCCCGGCCAGTTGGACAAACTTTCGCCCGCGCAAATCCAGGAATACCTCGCGCTCACGCCCAAGCAGTTCGCCGCGATGGACAAGGAAACCCTCCGCACCCTCATGGACGTGAAGGTCGAGGCCGCCAACGAAGTCCCCGCGCAGTTCCGCGACGACCCGGACGCGAAGCGCAACACTACCGAGTGGAATCTCATGGTGCAGCCGCACCAGTGGCACGGCTACGCCAAGCCGGAATACATCTGGCAGCCCGTCGGCGAAATCAAGAAGTTCAACCTCGTCCCGCTCCTCATCGGCACGCTCAAGGTCACCCTCATCGGCCTGCTGTTCGCCGTGCCGCTGGCCGTTGGCGCGGCGATTTACGTCTCCCAACTCGCCCGCCCGCGCGTTCGCGAAGTCATCAAGCCCGTCATCGAAATGCTCTCCGGCATCCCGTCCGTCGTCGTCGGCTTCTTCGCGCTGCTGGCGATGGCGACGTTCCTGCAAAACCTCTGCGGCTATCAGACGCGCCTCAACGCCTTCGTCGCCGGCCTCGCGCTCGGCTTCGCGGTGATTCCCGTCGTGTTCTCCATCGCCGAGGATGCGCTCACCAGCGTGCCGCGCGCCTACACGCAGGCCGCGCTCGCGCTCGGCGCGAGCCGTTGGCAGACCGCGTGGCAGATCGTCCTGCCCGCCGCGCTGCCCGGCGTGTTCGCGGCGACGGTGCTGGGCTTTGGCCGCGCCATCGGCGAGACGATGATTGTGCTGATGGTCTGCTCCGCCAGTGTCGTGTCGTGGAATGTCTTCGACTCCGCGCGCAGTATCACCACGACGATTGCGGCGGAAATGGCCGAGGCGGTTTCCGGCGGGCCGCACTACCGGATTCTGTTCATGCTCGGTGCGCTGCTCTTTGCCGCCACGTTCGTCTCGAACATGGTCGGCGAATACGTCATCCACCGCTTCAAGCACAAGCTGGAGGGCAAGCGATGAGCGTGCCCGCCACCAAACATTTCCGCGCCGAGAAGTTCGACTTCGCGTCGTTCTTTTTCAGCGGCCTGACCGGATTGGCGACGTTGCTCATCCTCACCATCCTCGCCATCATCCTCGGCAACATTGTCCTGAACGGCTGGAGCGCGATTTCGTGGCACTTCGTTTCCACGATTCCCAAGAAGGATTTTTTCAACCCTGACACCACCGGCGTGCTGCCGATGATCATCGGCACCACCTTCCGCGTGCCCGTGATCACCATCTTCGTCATTCCCGTCGGCGTCATCACGGCGAGCGTGAGCGAGGCCCAGATGAGCGC
>JAPLTZ010000061.1 GCA_026397895.1 Verrucomicrobiota bacterium
CCGCCACGGCGAAACCGTGAACCAGATTCCCGCCACCACCAGCACATAAGCCCAGCCGCTGATGACCCAGCGCCAGTCGCTGTCCGCCCACCGCGCCGTGTCCACCATCAGCTTTGCCAGCAGCAGAAACACCACCGCCAACCCGCGCGCCGCCAGAAAATCCTGCACAAAAAGACACGTTCCGATGCCCACGCCAACGAATCCCGCCATCAAATACGGCTTGAGCGCCGCGAAATCCGCATCCGCCTCCTGCGTCACGTTCCAGACGAACCACCCCGTCGCCAGCAGCAGCAACGCCACGCCCCACGGCAACGAGCGCGGGAATTTACGCACCGCCGCCTTGAAAGCCGCCGGCTGCAGCAGCCCGTAAACCTGCGGCAACCCCACACCCAAACCCAGCAAGATGGACAAAGTTGACAGTTTCATTCTTTCAATCGTTCTGCCGGAGAGGATGGAGGATGGAGGATGGAAGATGGAAGAAAAAAACACGCCGACGCCGCCAATTTTCCATTTCCAACACCAAGCCCCGCCACCGTCAACTCCGCCAAATCCACGCCCGCCCCTTTCGTTTCCGCCCTGCACACTGCCGCAAAATACGATTGGCTTAGGCCAACCGGCGTGTTGGCAACCGCCCGTTTAGCAGCCAACTTATCCGCAACTTTAATAGTTGAGTATGAAACCATCTTTACCCACATCCAAACCGCCGCAGACCGACTGGACGCACAACCTCCTGCATCCCCACACGCAACCGCTCGACGCCATTTTCGCGCCGCAGACCATCGCCGTCATCGGGGCCACTGAAAATCCCGGCACCGTGGGCCGCACCATCCTGGAAAATCTCCAGAAAGGAAAATTCCCCGGCACGCTCTATCCCGTCAACCCCAAGCGCGACACCATCCTCGGCCTCAAAGCCTATCCCAGCATCCTCGCCGTCCCCACTTCGCCCGACCTCGCCGTCATCATCACCCCGCCGGCGACCGTGCCGGGCATCATCAAGGACTGCGTCAAGATGGGCGTCAGCGGGGCCATCATCATCTCCGCCGGCTTCAAGGAAATCGGCGCGCCCGGCGTGGAACTTGAACGCCAGGTCCTCGCCGAAGCCCGCAAAGGCAACATGCGCATCGTCGGCCCGAACTGCCTCGGCGTGATGGTCCCCGGCAGCCGGTTTAACGCCACCTTCGCCGCCGACATGGCCAAGCCCGGCAGCGTCGGCTTCATCAGCCAGAGCGGCGCGCTCTGCACCGCCATTCTCGACTGGAGCCTGAAGGAAAACGTCGGCTTCAGCGCCTTCGTCTCGCTCGGCTCCATGCTCGACATCGGCTGGGGCGATCTGATCTACCACCTCGGCGACGATCCCAAGACCAAGAGCATCGTCATGTATATGGAATCCATCGGCGACGCCGGCGCGTTCCTTTCCGCCGCCCGCGAAGTCGCGCTCACCAAGCCCATCATCGTCATCAAGCCCGGCCGCACCGCCGCCGCCGCCAAGGCCGCCGCCTCGCACACCGGCTCGCTCACGGGCAGCGATGAAGTCCTGCAGGCGGCGTTCCAGCGCGTCGGCGTCCTGCGCGTGGACACCATCTCCGAATTGTTCGACATGGCGGAAGTGCTCGGCAAACAGCCGCGCCCCCGAGGCCCGCGCCTGACCATCGTCACCAATGCCGGCGGCCCCAGCGTCATCGCCACCGACACACTCATCGGCAGCGGCGCGCAGCTCGCCGACCTCATGCCCGAGACGATGGAGGCCTTCAACAAAATCCTGCCGCCG
>JAPLTZ010000408.1 GCA_026397895.1 Verrucomicrobiota bacterium
GCCGCGTATCAGGTGAAGGACGGGCGCACCACGCTGCCACTGGACGTTGCGCCCTGCGGTTCGTGGTTCGTGGTGTTTCGCGCGCCGGCGGCAGAACATCCCGCGTCCGCCGCGAGCAACGCGCCAGAACTCCAACCGATCTGCGACCTTGGCCAGTATATGCAGCCGTTTTGGCAGGGCAAAACGGTCTATAACGAAACCGTGCTGATGTTTTCCGAAAACGGCCAACCGGCTGCCGGTCGGCTGATGTTCAATCCTTCCCGAATCATCTCGGTAAAAAATTACGGGCTGACGACGAACTACGTCGAGGGGACGGACTACACCGTGGAAAGGCGCAATCTCGTTTGCCTGCCGTCGTCTCGCATGAAGCAGGTTCAGGCAACGAATTTGATCCAAGGCGAACTGAACTGGAACAAATTGGTGGGTCAGCAGATTGTCGTGACTTACGAGCATGATGACGGCTGGAGTGGGCCGGTGCAGGGTTATGTCGGGGATAATTTGCCCAACACCGTGAAAAAACTTCGCACCCACGCACCGCTGACAGTGGTGGCCTACGGGGACAGCATCACGCACGGGTTCGCCGTGAGCCGACTGATGAACATCCCGCCGTTCATGCCGCCGTATCCCGAACTGTTCGTCAAGCGGCTCAAGGAAATTTATCACGACGATGACATTCGACTTTTCAACTCCGCCCAGAGTGGCGCGACGTCGGACTGGGGCGCGCGCTTGGCGGATCGCATGGTGGCGTCGCTGCATCCCGACCTTGTGACGATTGCCTTTGGGCAAAATGATTTCTGGGGCATCACGCCGGAAAAGTTTGCCGGCAACATCTGCGACATCATCCAGGCCGTCCGCACCAAGAATTCAAAGGTGGAATTTCTGCTGGTCTCCACGCTGCGTTTTGATCCGGCTTATACCACCAACCTGGCGTATTGGAAAGCGGTCGGCGAATACGCGGCCAAGTTAAAATCCATGACTGGTCCGGGCATTCAACTGGTGGACATGACCGGTATCAGCGAGGCGGTTTATACGCTGAAGAAACCGAAGGATTGCCTCAATGACCCGCTGCATCCGAATGATTTTCTAGCCCGCTGGTATGCGCAGAGCCTCGTGGCGGCACTGGCTTGGTCGGATGCTGATGCGGCGAGTCGGCCTGGCAGTCGCAAGAAGGGCGTTGGGCAGAATGGCCGCCATGTGTCCGAGGCCGTGGATGCTTTGGGGTGCGGATGGTATTACAATTGGACGGCACATCCTTTTGGCGGAGATGAAAAAATCCGTGCCGAATTTGTGCCCATGATTTGGGATGAAGTTCAGATTGATGAGGGGTTGGCCGCCGCAAAGGCCACCGGCGCGACGACCCTGCTTGGCTTCAACGAACCGGACAACCCGGAGCAAGCCCACATGACCGTGGCGGAAGCCGTGGCGCTGTGGCCAAAGCTGATGGCCACAGGCATGCGCCTCGGCAGTCCCGCCACCATGGATACCGGCGACTGGCTGAATAGTTTCATGGCCGAAGCGAGGGTAA
>JAPLTZ010000079.1 GCA_026397895.1 Verrucomicrobiota bacterium
CGCGCGATGGTGGCGAACGTTTTCACGGCCGCTGCGGTCTGCGCGATGGCTTCGGACTGGAGGAGGTGCGTTTCGTAGAAGCCTTTGCCGAGACGGGTTTGCTTGCTGGTTTCGTGGATGGGGCGCACGTCATCGCCGGTTACGGTGGCGACGAGGAGCTTTACGGAGTTCGTGCCGATGTCGATGACGGCGCGTCTTTTTTGGGGCGAGGATGGAGGATGGAGGATGGAGGATGGAGGATGGAGGATGGAGGATGGCAAAGCCGCCGCCGTTCCATCCTCCATCATCAATCTTCCATCCTCGTTTTTCATGGAGTCAGGATCAAACGGACGGACGTTTCACTTCGCCGCGAGCACGGCGCTGATTTTCTTTTGGAGCGAGGCGGTCACTTCGTCTACCGCGCGGCTGCCGTTCACGATGGTGAAGCCGTAGCTGCGTTGCAACCGCCGGAAGGTCGCCTGCATCGCGGTCTGGTATTTCAGGAAGCTGTCGAACACGTCGCGCGAGAGGCCGAGGTCCATGCCGCTTTCCCAATAGTCGAGCGTGGCGTTTTTGGAGAGGTTGCGCTGCACGAGTTCCTCGGGCGGGACTTCGAGATAGAACACCGCGTCCGGCTTGAGCGCCATGCCGTAGAGATTTTTCAACCACGCGGCGTCCATGCCGCGCACGAGGTCGCGCGCCATGAGCGTGTAGATGTAGCGGTCGGCGAGCACGATGAAACCCGCTCGCAGCGCGGGCAGGATGGTGTTCTCCAACTGGTCGGCGAAGTCCGTGGCGTAGAACAGCGAAAGCGTGGTGCGGCTCAAAATGTTTCCGTTCTGCGCCTTCTCCAGTTCTTCGCTGACGAGGGTGGAGCGCTTGAGGCCGACCTGCACGGTGGCGTGGCCAAGGGTTTCGAGCCAGTTGACGAGCGCGGCGATCTGGGACGAGCGGCCCGAGCCGTCCGCGCCCTCCACGACGATGAGCTTGCCCGCGAGGTCGTCGAGCTGGACGCCAGGAATGCCGTGGCCGAAAAAGCGGCGCTGGCTGACGGACGGCACGGTGGCGGGTTGACGCACAATTTTTTTCATACCCCGGAATCCTCCTCCAGGCCGGCAGCGGCGGTTGTAGGCTGCACCGGCGGCGGCAAGGGCAGCGGGCTGCGCCGGCGAAATTCATCCAAATCAATCCGCTCGCTCACGATTTTGCGGGCGATGGATTGCTGCGTCTCGATGCGTTCGTTGGCGTCCATGAGCGTGAAGACGAATTCTTTGCTCATCGCGAGGTATTGCTCAAGGATACGGCCTTGGAAGATGCGGAAACTTTCGTAGGGGTCGGGCGATAGCCGCAAGTCCATTCCCGCCTCGAAGAATTTCAACTTGGGGCGGCCATCAAGGATGCGGTTGAGCGACACCTCCAAGTCCGCCTTGAAAAAGAACGTGAGGTCGGGCAGCGCGGCGAAGTTGTAATTGCCGCGCACCCAATCCGGCGGACAACCGCGCGTCACGTCGCGCGCGAACGCCGTGAAGATGTAGCGGTCACACAGCACGACGTAGCCAGCGCGCAGGAGCGGCAACAGATGGCGTTCGTAGCGGTCGGCGAAGTCCGTGGCGTGAATCAGGCTGAACGTGGTGGGCGTGAGCAGTTCGCGCTTCTTGCCCTTGCTGGTGGCGGACTTGACCAGCTCGGAGGAATTCCATTCGCTGAAATAGACCTTGATGCCCTCCGCTTCGAGCCAGCGCTTGAGCAGATAGATTTGCGTGGACTTGCCCGAGCCATCGAGTCCTTCGACCGCGATGAGCCGTCCGGGAAATCCGAGTTGCGCGAATGTTTTCATCCTGTTTCCGTCAAAAGTCTATCGCCACACCGGCGGAAAGCAATGCGGCAGGCGGCCTCAATCCGTCAACTGCTCCCGCACCAGCGTGCAGAGCTTCACCGCGAGCTGGTCCTTCATGCCGTAATAGACGCATTGCCCGTCCTTCGTGCGCGTGAGGATGCCCGCCCCCGCCAGCAGCGAAAGATGCTTGGAGACGTTGGCCTGCGTCGCGCCGGTGGCGGTCACGATGTCGCCCACCGTGCGCGGGCCTTTGCAGACCGCCTGCAAAATCTTCAACCGCATCGGCTCGCCCAGGGTCTTGAACCGCCGGGCGATCTGCCCCAGCTCGTCCTCGGTCAGGGCATGGACTGAAATTTTCTTTGACATATAACCGTATGGTTATATGATTATGCCATGAAACGTGATTTTGTCCAGCCGGAAACTTCAACCAAAGGCCGCCGCTCTTGACCACGCGCCTCCTCATCGGTTTGGCCGGCGGCGGCGGACTTGGCTTCGGCTACTACAAGCTCGTCGGCTGCGCCTCGGGCACATGTCCGCTCACCAGCAACCCCATTATCAGCACGATCTACGGCGCGGCGCTGGGCGTGCTGGTCGCCACCAGTTTCAAATAACCAACCAAAGGACCCCCATGAAAATGCAAATGATCATCCGCCGCTTCGCCGGCACGTTCATCCTCGCCAGCCTGTTGCTCGCGCATTATCACAGCCAATACTGGCTCTGGGCCACCGCGTTCGTCGGGGTTAACCTCCTGCAATCGTCCTTTACGAACTTCTGTCCGCTCGAAATCATCCTGAAGAAGCTCGGCGTCGGCGGCAGTTGCTGTGCGCCGGAAAAAAGCGAAGACTCCTGCTGTTGCGGCGACAAACACTGATCCACTAGTCCACATGAAACAAACTGTCGCCACTTTCAGCGCCGTCGCATCAGTCGTATTCGTCCTCTCCGGCTGCGGCCACAAAGCGGAACGCGCCGCCGCAGAATCGCTGCCCACCGCAGCCGTCCGCGCGCAAGTTGTCGCCAGCAAGACGCGCGTCGCCACCGAGGACGTCGTCGGCACCGTGCGCGCGGAGTTGCGCTCCGTCATCGAGGCGAAGGTCAGCGGCAAGATTGAACAGATGCTCGGCGTGCCCGGCCAGAAGGTGAAGCGCGGTGAACTGCTCGCGAGCGTGGATGCCCGTGAAGTGCAGTCACGACTCGACCAAGCCCTCGCCGTCCGCCAGCAAACCGAGGGCGACATGAAGCGCTTCGCCTCGTTGCTCGAACAGAAAATCCTTTCGCAATCCGAATACGACGCCGCGCAATCCAAGTTCCGCGTGGCCGATGCCGCCGTGAAGGAAGCGGAGACCATGCTCGGCTACACCAAGGTCGCCGCGCCGTTTGACGGCGTCATCACGCGCAAATACGCCGATGTCGGCGACCTCGCTGCGCCCGGCAAGCCGCTGCTGGAAATGGAAGACTCCCGCACGCTCCGCCTCGAAGCCGACGTGCCCGAAGCCGTCGTCGGCAAGCTCACGCTCGGCGACAAACTTCCCGTCCGCATCTCCGCGCTCGAAGCCGAGCTCGCCGGCGTCATCAGCGAAATAGCGCCCGCCGCCGACCCGAACAGCCGCACGTTCCTCGTGAAACTGGATTTGCCGCCGCAGCCCGGTCTGCGCGCCGGCCAATTCGGCCGCGTCGCCATGCCTGTCGGTGAGACTGCGGCGCTCCGCGTTCCCGCCGCCGCAGTCGTGCAACGCGGGCAGATGGAAATTGTTTTCGTGGTGGTCAACAGCCACACGCAATTGCGGATCGTCAAAACCGGCAAGCGCATCGGCGACGAAGTTGAGTTGGTTTCCGGCGTAAGCGCGGGTGAACAGGTTGTCGTGACCGCCGTCGCCAGTTTGATTGATGGGCAACCCGTCACGCTCCAGCCATGAAAACCGATTCCGGGAAACCAGCGGTGGAATCGCTCGGCCTCGCCGGTCGCGTCGCGCGGACATTCATCAATTCCAAGCTCACGCCGCTGATCGTGCTCGCGTCCATCTTGCTCGGCGTTTTCGCCATCGTGATGCTGCCGCGCGAGGAGGAGCCGCAGATCAAAGTCCCGATGGTGGACGTGATGGTCGCGATGCCCGGCTTCAGCGCCAAGGAAGTCGAGGAACGCGCCACGCGCCCGATGGAAAAGTTGCTCTGGGAAATCCCCGGCGTCGAATACCTCTACTCCACCTCGCGCCCCGGCGAGAGCCTCGTCATCGTGCGTTTCAAGGTCGGCGAAGACATGGAACGCAGCATCGTGAAGCTGAACCAGAAGCTGCAACAGAATTTCGACCGCATTCCGCACGGCGTTTCCTCCCCGCTCATCAAGGCCAAGTCCATTGACGACGTGCCGATCCTCGCGCTCACGTTTCACAGCGCGCGCTACGACCATCTCACGCTCCGCCGCCTCGTCGCGCAGGTGGACGACGCGGTGAAACAAGTCCCGCTGGTCGCCGAAACGACGCTCATTGGCGGCGCGCAGCGGCAGGTGCGCGTGCTGCTCGACCCGGCGAAGCTTGCCTCGCGCAATCTCTCGCCCGCCGGTTTGATTCCGATGCTGCGTCAGGCGAACAAACAATTCGCCGCCGGCGGACTGACCAGTGAGAACAAGGAAGTCGTCATCGAAACCGGCGCGTTCCTGCAAAGTGCCGAAGACGTCGGTAACGTGGTCGTCGGCGTGTTCGGCGGCAAGCCGGTTTACCTCCGCGAAGTCGCCGCCATCACGGACGGCGCGGAAGAGCCGAGCCAGTATGTGCTGTTTGGTGAAGGTAGGGCAGGCGTCTCGCCTGCCCAGCCGAGCGGC
>JAPLTZ010000183.1 GCA_026397895.1 Verrucomicrobiota bacterium
CCCGATGGTTTACGCCGCCGTCGGCTGGCATCCCGGCAACGCCCACGACGCCCCCGCCGACATCCGCCCTGCCCTCCGCGAACTCGCCCGCCATCCCAAGGCCGTCGCCATCGGCGAGTGCGGGCTGGATTACTACCGCTTGCCCAGCGCCAACAGCGGCAACGCGGCGGACGACGCAGCTTACAAGCAGAAGCAGGCCGAGATTTTCGCGCAGCAACTCGAAGTCGCCGCCGAGACCGGCCTCAACTGCGTCATCCACCAGCGCAGTTCGTTCGATGATTTGTTCGCCCAAATCCAGCCGTTCGCCGCGAAGACGCGCGGCGTGTTCCACTGCTTCGGCGAGAGCGTGGAGCGGTTGCAGAAAATTTTGTCGGTCGGCTGGCTTGTGAGCTACACCGGCATCGTCACCTTCAAAAACGGCCAGAACATCCGCGACGCCGTCGCCGCCACGCCGCTCGACCGCTTCATGCTGGAGACGGACTGCCCGTATCTCGCGCCCGTGCCGTATCGCGGCAAACGCTGCGAGCCCGCTTACGTCAAGGAAATCGCCGAGGCGGTCGCGCAAGTGAAAGACTGTTCGCTCGCGAAATTGAGCGCCGCGACGTGCGCCACAGCGGAAAAGTTTTTCCCGAAATTGAATGCTGATTCCCGATGAGTCGGAAGAATAGACGGCCCTGTTTTTCATGAAAAAAATCAAATTGCTGTTCCCGTTGGCGCTGCTCGCCTTGCCGTTGGCGCTGGCCGCCGCCGAAAAATCCCGGCCCAACATTCTCGTCATCCTCGCCGACGACTTGGGCTACGCCGACCTCGGCTGCCAAGGCTCGCCGGATGTGAAGACGCCGAACATTGATGCGCTCGCCGCCAACGGCGTCCGCTGCACCGCCGGCTACATCACCGCGCCGCAGTGTTCGCCGTCTCGGGCCGGGCTGATGAGCGGGCGGTATCAGCAGCGGTTCGGTCACGAGGGCAATCCGAATTTCCCCGTCATGCTCCTGCGCGGCGGCAAGACTATCGCCGACCACCTCAAAGCCGCCGGCTACGCGACGGGGCATTTCGGCAAATGGCATCTCGGTTTCTCGGACATGGGCACTCCGCCCAAGGAGATTCGCGAGAGCAACGATCAAATGTTGCCCACGCAGCACGGCTTCGACGAGAGCTTCGGCTACGACGATTACGCGAAGGTGGCGCAGAAGGGCAGCGACATCCTGCCCTCGCCACACGCGGAGGACGACCGCGTGTTTGGCCGCAAGGCGGCGGACTTCATCGCGCGCCATCGCGACCAGCCGTTCTTCGTCTATCTGGCTTTTCATGCGCCGCATTATCAGCAGGTGGATTTTGGCGGATACAAGGAGCGCTTTCCCGCCGCCGCGCCGGGGCGGGCGGGCGTGCTGTCCGTCATGGCGCAGCAAGATGACGCCGTGGGCCTGGTCTTGAAGGCGCTGCGCGACTACGCGCTGGAGACGAACACGCTCGTCTTTTACATCAGCGACAACGGCGGCACGCGCACACCCGAAATGCCGCCGAGCAGCAAACACTTTCAAGGTTCGCTGAACGCGCCGTTTTCCGGCAAGAAAGGTTCTGCGCTCGAAGGCGGCATCCGCGTGCCGTTCATCGTGCAATGGCGCGGGACGTTGCCCGCCGGCAAAACCTACGCGCGCCCCGTCAGCTCGCTCGACGTGTTGCCGACCGCGCTGGCCGTCGCCGGGGCGAAGCCGCTTGCCGGTAGCGCGCTCGACGGCGTGGACTTGCTGCCGTTTCTCAAAGGCGACAAAACGGACGACCCGCACGCGGCACTGTTCTGGCGCTGGCGGGCCGAGCAGGCGGTGCGCGTGGGCGACTGGAAGCTGGTTCGCGGCAAAGAGCATCGCGAGTGGCGGCTGATTGACCTCGCGCACGATGACGCGGAGAAAACCGATCTGGCGGCGCAGCAGCCCGACAAGGCGAAGGAGTTGCGGGAATTGTTCGAGCGCTGGGACGCCGAACTGCCGCCCGTCGGCCCTGATTTCAAAGACACGACCGAAGGCGACGAAGGCGACGCGGACAAGCCGGCCAAGCGCAAAGCCAAATAATCACGACCCGCACCGGCTTCCAAAGGAGCCGTCAATCAGACGTTGGGATACGCTATTCAAAACTCACGCTCTGGCCGATGGGCACGAGGTGCAGTTGCTTGCCGGCGGCGCGGAATTTCTCCACGGCCTCGGCGTGATTGATCTCGATGGGCGGGAACGTGTCGTAGTGGATGCCCACGATCTGGTCGCAGCGGATGAAGTCGGCGGCGCGGATGGCGTCGTCCGCGCCCATCGTGAAGTTGTCGCCGATGCACAGCGCGGCGAACTTCAGCTTCGTGCTCTCGCCGATGAGCTTCATGTCCAGCGTCAGCGCCGTGTCGCCGGAGTGATGGAAATTTCCCTCCGCCGTCTCGACGACGAAGCCGCCAGGGTTGCCGCCGTAACTGCCGTCCGGCAGGCTGCTGGAATGGATGGCGTTCACGAGTTTGACGCGCCCGAAATCGAACCGCCACGCGCCGCCGTGGTTCATGCCGTGGGTTTTCGCCACGCCCTGTTTGCCGAACCACTCGCTGATTTCGTAATTGGCAACTATTGTCGCGCCGCAACGTTTGGCGATGGCCGCAGCGTCGGCGAGATGGTCGAAGTGCGCGTGCGTGACGAGGATGTAGTCCGCGTGGATTTTGCCGGCGTCAATGTGCTTGGCGCGCGGGTTCGGGCTGATGAACGGATCGAACAACAGGGTTTTGCCGGCGACTTCGACGGCGAGGCAGGAATGTCCGTAATACGTCAGTTTCATAACTGTTGAACGGGTTCAGGTTGACCGCACCGGAAAATTATCGCGGCGGTGGCGGCGCGCAAGCTCCGGTTTCAAACCCGAACTGCCGGAGAAACCCTTCCGTCGGCGCTTTGATTTCCACGCGGTGTTTCTGGAACGGATCGCGGTAGCTCAAATACACGGAGCGCAAGCCCAGCGGCTCGGGCGCGTTGACGACGCCGGGGCGGCGCTTGGGGCGGCCATCGGCATACGTCGGGCCGAGCGGCGCGGCGTTGATGCCGTAAAGTTTGTCGCCGGTGATGGGCGTGCCGGTGGCCGCGAGGTGGAGGCGAATCTGGTGCGTGCGCCCGGTGACGGGCATCGCTTCGACGAGCGTGAGCGGGCCGCCGGCGGCGGCGCGGGTTTGCAGCACGCGAAAATGCGTCTCGGCATCTTTGCCCTCGTGATGATCCACTCGCATCTTGCCGATCTGGCGCGGGTCGGGCGCGAGCGGGAGTTCGCAGACCCATTCCGGCTGCTTCGGCGTGCCGTTCACGACGGCGAGGTAAATTTTCTCCATCTGCCGGCTCTCGAACAGGTCGGTGAACGGCTCGACGGCACCCATGCTTTTCGCGAACAGCAGAATGCCCGTGGTGTCGGCGTCGAGGCGGTGGACGTTACGGAGGAATTTCAGCCCGCGCGAGCTCGACGGCACCCATGCTTTTCACGAAGAGCAGAATGCCGGTGGTGTCGGCGTCGAGGCGGTGGACGTTGCGGAGGAATTTCAGCCCGCGCGAGCGCGCCCAGAAATCCCCGGCGGAAATGGACGATGTGAGCGCGGCCATGAGGTTGCGGTTGGTGTTCTGCCACGAGAACGGCACGAGCATCCAGCCGGCGGGCTTGTCCACGGCAAGCGCGGAGCGGTCTTCGTGGATGATGGGGATGCGCTGCAGCTCCTGCCCGTCGTCCAGTTCGATGAAATTTGGTTTGGCCATGTGTTCAACTGCCGACCAGCGCGTGCGCCAGAACCTCGGCCATGTGCCGCGGGCGCACGGGCGCGAGCGAGGCGATCTGCTGCCGGCAACTCGTCCCGGAGGCTATCACAACCGTGCCAAAAGGCTGCTCCTTTAATTTTTTCGCCAGCGGCTCGGCGACCTGCAACGACAATTCCTGTTTCGCCGTCAGCAGCCCGAACGCGCCGGCCATGCCGCAGCAGCCGGTGTCAATCACGGTTACGCGCCGCTCCGGCAGGCGCATCGCGAGCCGGTGCATGAAGCCTGCGTCGGTGAGCGCCTTGGTGTGGCAATGCGCGTGGACGACGACGTTGGCCATGTCGGCCTTGAACCGCAGCGCGCACGACGACGTTGACCTGGTCGGGCTTGAACCGCAACGCGCCCGGCTCGCGGCGCAGCAGGTCGTCGAGAAATTCCTCGAAGAGGAAACAGCGCCCGGCGACATCTTCCGCGCCCGCCAGTTTCATTTCACGATAGTCCTCCGCGAACATGGAGTAGCACGATGGTTCGAGGAAAAGAATCGGTATCTTGCTGCCGGAGACGTGGAGCATGGCAAGATTGTGCCGGCCCAGCTTCGCCGCCTTGGCGAGATGCCCCTGACTGAACGCGGGGCGACCGCAACATTCCCGCCCTGTCGGCAGAATCACCTCGAAGCCCGCCGCCTCCAGCACCTTCACGGCGGCTTTGCCAACGTGCGGCTCGTGGTAGCGCGCAAAGGTGTCGTCCCACAGGATGACGCGCCCGCGCTTCAGCCGCTTGACCGAATTCGTCCGCTGCGCGAACCACACATCGAACCGCTCCCGCGCATAGTGCGGCAGCTTGCGATGCGTCGAAAGGCCGAGCACCTGCGCGAGAAACTGCCGCGCGAAAAACGAATCCAGCACCATGTTCGCCAGCCACGGCGCTTTGCAACCGAGCGCGCCGAGCTTGTCCACGGCGCTGAACACGCGCTGGCGCAGCGTCACGCCGTCGCGGCGCGCGCGGGCGGCCTGCATCTCGGCCTTGAGCAGCGGCAGGTTCACGCTGGACGGACATTCGTTCACGCACGCGCGGCAAGAGAGGCAATTCGTCAGCGCGGCTTCCAATTCTTCCGAGCGCAGCGCGTCGCCGCCCTCGAAGCCGGGCGCGGCGAGCGCGGTGCGGATGATGTTCGCGCGGCCGCGCGTGGACAAGAGTTCGTCGCCGGTGGCGATGTACGTGGGGCACATCGTCGGCGTGTCCTTGCGGCAGCCGCCGCAACCGTTGCATTGCTCCAGATTCGCGACGAACGATTCGTCCTGCGCCGCGAACGCCAGCACCGGCTCAAACGGCAGGCGGATCGGCTCGGTGACGTTGCAGCGCAACTTCGTGTCCAGCCGGTAGCGGTCGTCGGAGATGATTTTGCCGGGATTGAGCAGCCGGTGCGGGTCGAACGCGGTCTTGATCTGCCGCATCAGCGTGTAACATTCCTCGCCGACCTGCGCCCGGAGAAACTCCGTGCGCGCGAGGCCCACGCCGTGTTCCGCGCAGAACGAGCCTTTGAACTGCCGCACGAGCGCGGCGACTTCCTCGGTGACCTGCCGGAATTTTTTCAAGTCGTCCGCCGAATGCAGATCCAGCACCGGCCGCACGTGCAGCAGGCCCGCGCCGGCGTGGCCGTAGAACGACGCCTGCAAACCCAGCCGCCGCATGATGCCGCGCAGCCCCTCGTGATACGCCGGCAAATCCCGCACCCGCACCGCCGCGTCCTCGATGCCCGTCACCGGCTTGGCGTCGCCCTTGCGGCTGGTGAGCAGCGAGAGGCCGGCCTTGCGCAACGCCCAGAGCTGGTTCATCTGCGCCATCGTCTGCAAAATCCGCGTGCGCGTGCCGAGTTTTTTCCGCTCCAACGCGACGAGCTTTTCCTCCACGTCGCCGTAAAACTCCACGGCCAGCACCGACTCGCACGGGTTGGCGTCGAAGTCGAGCAGGTCGCGCGCGGACTGGAAATCGCGCTGGCCGCGCGTCTGGTCAATCAGGATGCGGTCCAGATGCTCGACCGCGACCGGCTGCAAATCCTGCAATTCCACCGTCGCCTGCATCGCCTCCGTCGCGGAATCGAAAAATATCAGACCCAGCCCCAGTTCCTCCGGCAACGGCACGACTTTCAGCTCGGCGGAGACGATGCCCGCGAGCGTGCCCTCGCTGCCGGCGAGGACGTTGATGAGATTGCCGGGGTCGCGCACGATGCGGTCGAGCGCGTAGCCGGGCAGCCGTTTGATGAGGCCGGGTGGAAATTGCTCGGCGATCTGCAAGGCGTTGAGCGCGGCGATGTCCTCCAGCAATTCGCGCTGCGCCTTCAGCGAATCCCGCGCCGGCCCGACGGTGGCGATGCTGCCGTCGGCCAGCACAATGTCCACAGCGATGACGTGATCCGCCGTCGTGCCGTAAAACGCCGCGCGCGCGCCGGAGGAATTGTTCGCGATCATCCCGCCGATGGTGGCGCGGGAACTCGTCGCCACGTCCGGCCCGAAGCAGAACCCGAGCGGCTTGAGATATTGGTTCAACTGGTCGAGCACCACGCCCGCGCCGACCACGAGGCTGCAAGTGTCGGGATTGAATGGGCCGATCCAGCGGTTGTGCCGCGCGAAGTCAATGACGAGGCCGTCGCCCAGCGCGCCGCCGACGAGGCCCGTGCCCGCGCCGCGCGGCGTGACGGAGACGCCCGCCTGCGCGGCGGCGCGGATCATGGAGGCGGCCTGCTTGGCGTCGCGCGGAAAGCCGACGGCCAGCGGTTCAATCTCGTGGTGCGAGGCGTCGGTGGCGTAGAGCGTGCGCGTGAGCCGGTCGAAGACGACTTCCCCGCTCGCCGTGGCCAGGGTCGCGTGTTGTTGAGTCGGCGTCATGCTGCGGCTGGTTGTCCGCAGTGTAGGAATGAACGGGCCGCGCGACAACGGAATTTGTTGCGGTCAGTTCTTCAAAATCCGCCGGGCCGCAACGCGCACGGCCTCGGCAAGTTCGCGCGGCTTGAGCACGACGGCGTCGCCGCCCCAACTCAAGACCCAGCGTTCGATTTCGACGAGGCTGGAGAGCTTGAGCTTCAGTTCCACGCCGCCGCTTTTCAGGTCGCGGAGCTGCTGGGATTCGTGCCATTTTTTTTCGCGGACGTAGGCGGCGGCGCGGGGGTTGAAGCGGAGGACGACTTCAAATTCGCCGTGCCCGGAGTGGACGCCGAAGCTGCCGCGCAGGCGTTTTTCGAGGGAGAATTTCTGCGGGCGCGGAAAGGTCTTGCCGGTGCGCTTCACGGATTCCATGCGCGCGGGCACGAAGGTGCGGATGTCCGCGCGGGCGTGGTCGTAGGCGAAGAGATACCATTCGCCGTTGATGTTCGCGAGGTGATAGGGGTCCACGCGGCGGAGTTCGGGCGCACGCTGGCCGGGCTTGCGGTAGGCGATCTCAAGCTGCTGGCGCTGCGCGGCGGCCTTGGCGAGCACGTCGAAAATCTCCAGGTTCAGAATCTGCTCGGCGCGGGTGCGGAAGGAAATGGTGTGTTCCAGGTCGGCGAGGGTGAGCGAGATGGTGTCGGGCAGCGCCTGCTCCATTTTGCGGATGGCGGAGAGGAGGGGCTTCTCGAAGTTCGTGCCGCGATATTGCTGGAGCGCCTTTTCGGCGAGGACGAGCGCGAAGATTTCGCCCTCGGTGATCTGCATGGTGGGAAAGGCGCTGACCTCGCCGTCGTAGAAATAGCCGTGGCGCAGCGCGTCGTAGGCGATGGGCAGTTCCATCCGGTCGCGCATGAATTCCAGGTCGCGCTGGATGGATTTGGTGGAAACTTCGAGTTCGCCGGCGAGCCGCGTGGCGTTGGGGAACTTGCCGGATTGGATCGCCTGATGAATGCGGAGCGTCCGCTCGAGCGGCGGGCGGGGATGTAAATTAGCAGACTTCATTTCAGAAAACTTACTGATTCGTTTTCATCTCTGTCGTCCACATTCCGTTCGCGTCTTTTTTCAGACGAAACCACTGGCCATTTATGACAATGCCGTTCGTGTCATTTCGCCTGTCAACAGAATGCCAAGTTTCAGCATACCACACTTCAAAATTGGAGCGATTGCCATTGGTGTCATACGAAACCCGTTCTGAAAATGACGGTTCACCTCCTATGTTCATCCACCACACCTCGCTTTTGTCAGGGCCATGAAAGATAAACCTATATCGTGGCGGTTTGTCTTTTTTAAGATAAACGTCCAATATATTTGTGCCGTGGAAAAAATAACTTACTTCACCTGGTTTTTCACCGTCACCGAAATCCCAATTTATCAAAAGCGGCTTACCAGTCTTTGCCTCCTCAATTCCAACACACGCCACGCCATTGGTGTAAAAATATCCAAACTTAAATTGCGCACGATAAGAAGACTCGGAGTTCCAAACCCAAATGCGCCAGCTAAAATCCGCTAAAACAAGCAAGCCAACAACAGCAAGTAAAATTACTTTGACTGCTCTCATGGCAGCAAATTAACTCAATTACCCTTGTCGAGCTTCGCCAGCAACTCGTCGTTGGTCTTGTGCTTCTTGAGCGCGGCGGTGAGCGTCTCC
>JAPLTZ010000457.1 GCA_026397895.1 Verrucomicrobiota bacterium
ATAGACAAGATTCAAGACTATGTCCGTTTTTTGCAGGAAAATTCTCAAGAGATTGAAATACTTTTTAAAGAGCTGCTGATTGGTGTGACCAGTTTTTTTCGCGATCCGGCAGTATGGGACTTTCTCAAGGAGAAAATCCTACCTAAACTTCTTAACGATTTACCCAACGGATACACCATGCGTGCCTGGGTAGTGGCATGCTCAACCGGCGAAGAAGCCTATTCGCTGGCCATGCTCATGGATGAGCTCGGGCTGCTCGACAAGAGTCGCATCTTCGCCACCGACAACAACCCCAGTCTCCTCGCCTTGGCGCAGGCCGGGCGGTATCCGCGGGAGGTGCTGCAGAAGAGCCAGGACAATCACCGGGAGGCCTGCGGCTGTGCCAATTTTCCGCGGCACCTGGAGGCTCGCGGCCGCCTTCTCGAGGTGGCGCAGCGCTACCGCGACCGGGTGCTGTTTCATCACCATGTACTCGGACAGGACGGCAGCTTCAACGAATTCCAGCTCATCGTCTGCCGCAACGTGATGATCTACTTCGACGCAGACCTGCAGCGCCGCGTCTTTGGCCTGTTCGCCCAGTCGCTGCACCGCGAAGGCTTCCTGATGCTAGGCCCAGGCGACGGCCTGCGCGCGGTGGCGCAAGCCTGTCAGTTCACACCCTGTGCCGGCAGCGGCCATCTTTACCGTTACGCAGGGAGCTCTTGATGAGCCAACCTTTTGTCATCCTGGTCGTCGACGACACCCCGAGTAACCTGTTCACCCTGCGCGAGCTGCTCAAGCGGCTGCCCGACTGCGAAGTGCTCGAGGCCAGCTCGGGGGCGCAGGCGCTGACGCGGGTGCTGGAGCGGCAGATCGACCTGATTCTGCTCGATGTGCAGATGCCCGGCATGGACGGCTTCGAGACCGCCCGCCACCTGCAGATGACGGAGCGGTCGCGCACGATTCCCGTCGTCTTTGTGACCGCCGTCTTCAGGTCCGAGGAATTCAGCCAGCGCGGCTACGAGATCGGCGCGGTGGACTACCTCGCCAAGCCGATCGACGACAACCTGCTGCTCAATCGCGTGCGGCTGTAACGGAGCATCCGGAGCCACGAGCTGCAACTGAGTGCCACGGTCGAGCAACTGCGCGAGCGGGAACAGGCCCTGGTCCTGACGAAGAGGGCCGTCGAGCAGCAGGTGGAGGCCAGAACGGCCGAGCTGGCAGAGGCACACCAGCGGCTGTCGAACATTCTGTGGGGGACCGGGGTTGGTACCTGGGAATGGACCGTGCAGACCGGGGGGACCCGTTTCAACGAGCGCTGGGCGGAGTTGCTTGGCTACACCCTGGACGAACTGGCGCCGGTGAGCATCGACACCTGGAAAAGGCTGGCCCACCCCGACGATCTGGTCGCCTCTGGCGCGGCGCTGGAAAGGCACTTTTCGGGCGCAACCGAAGCCTATGAGTTCGAGTCGCGCATGCTGCACAAGCAGGGGCACTGGATCTGGGTGTATGACCGAGGCCGGGTGGCGAGCCGGAGCGAGGGCGGCAGACCGCTGTGGATGGCCGGTACCCACTTTGACATCACCGAGCGCAAGCGGGGCGAGGAGGCGCTCGCCGAGCTGCGGGCCGGGCTCGAGCAGCGCGTCGAGGAGGCCGTGGCGGACCTTCGCACCAAGGACCAGCTCCTCATCAGCCAGGGGCGGCACGCGGCGATGGGGGAGATGATCGGCAACATCGCCCACCAGTGGCGGCAGCCGCTGAACGCGCTGGCGCTGGTGCTCGCCAACCTCCGCGATTCCTCGCGCTTCGGCGAGCTCGACGCCGCCACTGTGGACCAGGCGGTGGCTGTCGGCAATCGACTCATCGGGAAGATGTCTTCCACCATCAGCGTATTCGCCAATTTCTTCCGGCCCGAAGAGGAGCCGCGCGCCTTCTCCGGGCTCGCTCAGCTCCGGGAGACCCTCACCTTGGTGGAGGCGAGCTTCAAGAACGCGGGCATCGCCCTCGACCTCGAGGCCCCGGCCGAGGTGGCCTTTTTCGGCTACGCCAACGAGTACTCACAGGTGCTCCTGAACCTGCTAGGCAACGCGAGGGAGGCCATCGAGGGCTCGCAGGTCACGCCCGGTCGGGTAAGCCTGCGGTTGGAAGAGAGAGAGGGTCTTGGCTGCTTGACCGTCCGCGACAACGGCGGCGGCATTGCCCAGGACCTTCTTGGCAAGGTCTTCGATCCCTA
>JAPLTZ010000135.1 GCA_026397895.1 Verrucomicrobiota bacterium
CTCAAGGACGGCAAGCCGAGTCCGACCGGTCGCTACACGTTCGCGATGTGGCGGCTCTGGCGGAAGGACGACGCATTGCTGGAATCCGGCTTGCTTGGGCCGGTGACCATTCAGCCGGCGCGGCGGGTGTTGGTGAAGTGAAGATTTTTTTGAGGAGCAAACCATGATGAAGCGAACGATGGCGGCGGTGTTGTTGCTGGTGTTGTGCGGCAGCGTCGTGCAGGCGGCGGATGATCTGGCAAAAGATTTCGCCAGTCCGCCGGCAGCGGCACGGCCCGGCACTTGGTGGCGCTGGATCAATGGTAACGTCACCAAGGAAGGCATCACGCGCGATTTGACGGAAATGGCGCGGCAGGGCTTTGGCAGTGTGGATATCTTCGACGTGCGCGGTGACGTGTCTCCGGGGCGGGTCGCCATGATGAGTCCCGAGTGGCGGGAGATGTTCAAGTTCGCGGTGCAGGAGGCGGCGCGGTTGAACATCCAGGTGCGGGTCAATTCGGCGGCGGGCTGGGGCACGGGCGGGCCGTGGCTGGGCGAGGCTCATGCCAGCAAAACTTTGCGCTGGACGGAAACGCAGGTGGACGGGCCGCGACAGTTGGAGTGCGTGCTGCCTCAGGCGACTGGCGCGGGCGCGTATTACCGCGATGTGGCGGTGCTGGCTCTCCGTGAGCGGGCGATGAGTCCCGTGCAGCCGTTGCGCGTGACCGCTAGTTCGGCTTACGGCAGCGGTGATCAGGACGCGAAGAACTGGCCGCCCGAAGACGCGACGGACGGCGACCCGGAAACATTTTGGAAAACGGCAACCGCGCCCACGTCGGAGAAACCGGCGTGGATTCAGTTTGATTACCACGAACCACTGACGGCGGAAGCGGTGTTCGTGGCTGGCGCGGTGAGTGGCGGGCCGCAGGCTTGTGAGTTGCAGGCGTCGGACGATGGAAAAGAGTTCCGCAAAATCATTTCGTTTGAACTGGCCAAAGGAGAGACGCGTCGCGTCGCGTTTCCGGCGGTGGCGGCAAAAAGTTTTCGCCTCGTCATCGTTTCGGCGCACGCGGCGAATGTGCAGCTCGCCGAACTGCAAATTCTGCGCGCGGGCGATGAACCGGTGTTGCGGCGCGGCATCAAGTGGTGGTTGTGGAAGTCGGCGAACCGCTCGGTCTGGGGGGATGCCGACCGGGTAGGAACCAGCGGGCAGGCGGTGCGGGCGGACGAATATGCCGACACGGATGGTGCGTGGGATTGCCGCGCGGCGGCAGTGGTGGATTTGACGGCGCGGCTGTCGCCGGACGGAAAGCTCAACTGGAAAGTGCCGCCGGGGCGATGGACAATTCTGCGCTTCGGCGCGGTGCTACTCGGCGAAGGCCCGCGGTGGATGAGCGATCTGTTGCACGGTGGCTACGAGGCCGATTGCTACAGTCGCGCGGCGGCGGAAGTGGCTTTCACCAACACGGTCGGCGTGCTGGCGCGCGACGCAGGCGCGCTGGCCGGCAAGACTTTGACGGGAGCTTTTCTCGACAGCTACGAAATCGGCGCTTCGATCAAGGGCCTGCAAGGGACTTGGACGGATGATTTCCGCGCGGAGTTCGTGCGGCGGCGCGGTTATGATCCGGTGAAGTTTTTGCCCGCGATGGCGCGGCGGATTGTGGATGGTCGCGAAACGACAGATCGGTTTCTGCATGACTACCGGCAGACGCTCGGGGACTTGTATCTGGAGTTTTATGCGCGGCTGACGGAACTGGCGCATCGGCAGGGAATGGAATTTCGCGCGGAGAGCGGCTATGGCTCGTATCCGTTGCCGCAGATTGACGGGCTGGCGGCATTCGGTCGCGTGGATGTGCCGATGGGCGAATACTGGTTCAACCGGATCGAGTTTTCGCAGCATTATGGTTACGCCGACCCGGTGCGGACGGCGGCTTCGGCGGCGCATATTTACGGACACCGGCTCATTGCGGCGGAGTCGCTCACCATCGCCGACGGACGGCGGCAAGCGCCGAGCGAGTGGAAGACGCATCTCGACCGCGAGTATTGCAACGGCGTGAATCAGTTCATCGCGAACTGCTGGTCGCTGCAATACGACGTGACCGCCCGGCCCGGCGTGCACAGCTACGACTTGTTGAATCCCAACCTGACGTGGTGGGAGCAGGGCCGCGCGTTTCTGCAATATCTGACACGCTGCAATCATCTCCTGCAACAAGGGTTGCCCGCGGCGGACGCGGCGTATTTCTTCGGCGAGGACACGGCGAAGTTTGTGCCGAACAAGGATTATCTCAAGCCAGCGCTGCCGGCGGGATATGAGTTCGACGGCATCAACGCCGAGGTCATCCTCCAACGGCTGGCGGTGAAGGATGGCCGGCTCGTGTTGCCGGACGGCGTGAGCTATCGCTATCTCGTGCTGTCGGCCGAGGCTGGTTGGCAGGTGACGCCGCAACTCCTGCGAAAAATCGAGAAGCTGGTGCAGGCTGGCGCAACCGTGGTCGGCCCGAAACCCGGCGGCGCTCCAGGTTTGAACGGTTATCCCAAGTCGGAAAAGGAAGTGAAACAGTTGGCCGAAAAACTTTGGGATACAGGCCGCAATCAGGGCAGGGGGCGTGTGATTTCCGCGAAGCCGATGGCCGATGTGTTCGCGCTTGATGGCGTGAAGCCGGATGTGGATGTGACCGGCATGGCGAATGGCGGAAAAATCAAGTGGTGTCATCGCCGTGCTGGCGAGACGGAGATTTATTTCTTGAGCAACCAAGATGGTCAGCCGCAAACGGGGCGCGTCACTTTCCGCGTCGCAGGCAGGCAGCCGGAATTTTGGGATGCGCTGACCGGTGCGACGCGCAAAGCGGCGGCGTTCGCCTGCGCCGATGGCTGCACGACCGTGCCGCTGGAGCTGGCGGCGAACGGTTCGTTGTTCGTGGTTTTTCGCCAACCGGTCGCCGTCGCTCATGCTGCCGGAAACAACTTTGAGACGCTCCAGCCGCTGACGGAACTGGCCGGGCCGTGGACGGTGAAGTTCGACCCGAAGTGGGGCGGCCCGGAGACGGCGGTGACGTTTGCGAAGTTGGAGGATTGGTCGCAGCGCGCGGAGGAGAGCATCCACCACTACTCCGGCACGGCGACGTATCGGATTACCTTTGACGCGCCGGAAGCGAGCGCGACTGCCGGGCGCTCCGTGTTTTTGGATTTGGGCGTGGTGAAAAATCTGGCGCAGGTGCGGCTGAACGGCAGGGACCTGGGCGTCGTTTGGACCGCGCCGTGGCGGGTGGAGGTTACGCGGGTTTTGAAAGCGAAGGGCAACGAGTTGGAGATTGATCTGGTGAATCTTTGGTCGAACCGGCTGATCGGCGATCAAGGTTTGCCGCCAGCCAAGCGCTTCACCAAGACCAACCTGCCGGTGTTCAAGAAAGACTCGCCGCTCGTGGCGTCCGGTCTGCTCGGCCCGGTGACGTTGCAACTGGCCCAGTGAACCGCCGGAACGCGCTGCCGGAAATCATAATTGATTTGGCAGTTTTCCTATGTTCATGCGCGATAACTTGCGTAAGTTGCCGGGTAAATCCCTGAAATGTCTCACCGCATGAACCAGACTGTGCCGACCCGGCAAAACTACCGGCGGGAAATGCCGTTGCTCCGATTGGCCGCCGCGCTCGCGTTGGTTTTGGTTGCGCTGTTGCTGCCGCTGCGGGCGCAGGCCACGACCAACGCCGAAACGGTGGCGCTGTGGCTCTTCGACGAGACGAGCTACCCCGACACGCCGCTGCTGGACGGCACGCAGAACGCGTATGACTTGCGCCTGACTCCCACGGGGCAGTTGACGACCGGCAAATACGGCAACGCCCTGCGTCTCGCGCCGGGGACGAACTACAACGCCTATTACTCGGAGTGGGACGGCTCCGTGGTGAGCGCCTTCATGCTTCGGCCGTGGGGGGACATCTGTGGTTTGTGGGGGCCGACCATCACGCCCGCCAGTTTGGTGACGACGGCGGCGGGGTTGGAATGGACGTGCGAGTTCTGGCTCAAACTGGCGGCGGCTCCGAGTGCGGAGGCGGCGGTGTTGCATTTCGGGTATGCGTATGATCCCGGCCTGACCGTCAACCTGACCGCCGGGAGCGCGGGTTTCCGGCTCACCAACAATTACGGCGGCTGGGCGGCGGTGTGTCCGGTGTCGGCAGGCGCGCTGGCCACCGGCGCGTGGCATCATGTGGCGTTCACCGTCTCGGCGACGGGCAATCGCGTGAATCTTTTCGTGGACGGGCAGCAGCAGGCGGGCAGTTCCTGGAACATCATTTCCAAACAGTCGCTGCCGAACACCAACTTTCCGGCCTCCCTCGTCATGACCACCTACGGCGTCTTCGACGCCTCGCAAAATTACGAGCGCTTCCGTTCCTACCGCTTCAACCTGTCGCTGGGCGAAGACCGGCACGGCGCGGCGGATTTGGACGGCTATCTGGATGAGGTTCGCGTTTCTTCGGTGGTGCGCTACACCGGCAACTTCACGCCGCCCGGCAGTTTTTCCTACAACTACGGCACAAACGCCCCGGCGGATTCCGTGACGAACGGCCCGGCGATATTGTTCGGGACGAACGCGCCAAGCGGGACGGTGCAGTTGGGCAGCCGCCGGCATCTGTTCATTGACAGCGTGCTGCTCGACACGACCAACAACGTCCAGCGGACGGTCAACATCCCGCGTATCGAGCCGGTGGTGACCCCGTATCTCAACGGCGACCTGAACGTGGTGGATCACGCCGGCGAGGTGTGGGTGGTGCTGCCTGACAGCTACGAATCGGGCGTGGGCGCGGTGCGGATTTATGAGTCGGCGAACGGCACGAATTTCACGGCCCCGAGCTTGGGCGTCATCGAGTATAACGGTTCAACCAACAATAATCTGGTTCTGAACCACACGCCGATGTGGGCGGGCACGTTCAAGGATACGAATCCCAACATCCCCGCCGACGAGCGGTTCAAGATGACCGGCTGGGTGGCGAATTCCGGGATTCAACTGTTCACCTCGGGCGACCTGATCCACTGGCGGCGCAACGAGACGATGATGTTGCCGTTGTGCAGCGGCGGCGGATCGGAGACTTACTGGGACGACCAGAACGGCTATTACAAGTATTTCATCAAACGCGATCCGCACTTCGCCAGCCCGACCTGCGCTTCCGCCGGCGGGCGGACAGGCGTGGGCTTTGAGACGCGCGCCGTCACCAAGGAATGGCCGTTCCAGGTTCTCGCTTCGCCTTACTACGCCGGCTGGGCTTCGCCGGTGGTCACCTGCGAAGGCCCGGTTGTTTTCGGCACCAACTCCTTTGGCGACGTTTATCGGACGCGCGCGATCAAATATCCGTGGGCGCCCGACGTGTATCTGGCCTTCGTCTGGCGGTTTGCCGCGGACGACGTGCGCCGGACGGAGTTGAGCATCAGCCGGGACGGCACCAACTGGACCGGGCTGGGGGCCACCGGACTGTATCTGCCCAGCGGCATGGCCATCGGCGGCTTCACCAACGGCGAGGCGATGATGCACTACGGGCTGGTCCGCCGGGGAAATTCCATCTGGCAATACGCCGATTTCAACAACGGCAGCCACCACGGCTACAACGGCGTCACCACCATGTCGGCGTTCGCGCGGCTGGTGCAACGGCTCGACGGCTTCGTCTCGTTCGATGCGGGCACGAACACCGGTTTGGCGACCACGCGCCCGCTGGTTTTCAGCGGCAGCCGGCTGGTGCTGAATCTCGATTCCCATTCCGGCGTGACGAAAGTGGCGTTGCTCGACACGAACGGCGTGGCGCTGGCGGGCTACGCGTTGACCGACTGCGACCCCATCACGGCGGACTCGGTGAATCAGATCGTCACCTGGCACAGCAATTCGTCCGTCGCCAGCCTGTCCGGCACGGCGGTGCGCGTGCAGTTGCAGATGACGCAGAGCAAACTCTACGCGCTGCAATTCGCCACCTCCGGCCCCGTCGTTGTGGACACGGTGGAATACTGGAACGGCCTGGAAAATCCGCACGCGCTGGACGGCGTCACCCTGACCGGCGCGGGCGTGGCGACGAATCCCTACGTTTACACCATCCCCGCCGGGATGAGCATCACGGCGAACGGCGCGATCTGGCTGACTTCCGACCTCGGCAACACGAACGAAGACGCGGCGATCAAATTCGTGTTCGCGGGCGGCGATTTGCAGATGGAGGCGGGCGCGGTGATCAGCACGAGCCGGCCCTTGCGCACGGGCGCGATGGATTTCATCCTCGACATGGCCGGGCACAACATCACCGGTGCCGGCAAAATCGTCGGCCTGCGCGGCCCCGCCGGCAATCGCGCGTATAAGCCGCGCGACGTGACCGTCACGAACGCGGTGGACGTGACGTTGCAGGACATCACGCAGGCGGCCGGCGGCAGTGCCGGCGGCAACATCGTCGTCAAAGCCCGGAACGTGACGGTCAACGACGTGGACACGCGCGCCTTCCGCACCGACAACCAGACCGTCAACGGCTCGCTCGAACTGCGGGCGCTGGACGCCGGTGCGGGTTTTAGCACCAACAGCAGCGCCAACGCTTTCACCAACCGCCTCACGCTCGCCGGCAGAGTGTTGACGGCGGGGTTCGGGACGAACATTGGCAGCGGCGGGGTCAAACTCTACGGCGTCGTGGTGCAGCTCAACGGCGGATACAGCCTCACGCTGCCCGCCAACGGCACGCTCGACGTGCGCGCCGGAATCACGAACGCCTCGACCACCGCGAGCAATCTGTTCGTCAACGCCTCGGTGCAGAGTCCGGCGGTGGCGTATTCCGTGACGTGGAACAACACCGCGCCCGGCGGCAGCGGGCCAGTTTTCACGACCAACCAGATTTCGCGCGCGGCTTCCACGGCGGGTGTGGCTTACAGCAACTCCATCGCTGGCACGGCGACGGACGGAAACGGTGACGCCTTGACCTACGCCAAAGGCACAGGCCCGGTGTGGCTGACCATCGCCGCGAACGGCACGCTCTCCGGCACGCCGGCGACGGCGGACGTGGGGACGAATTCCTGGACGGTGTCGGTCAGCGACGGAACGCGGCTCGCCTTGGCGACGTTGAAGATTGTCGTTCGCACCAAACCGGTTTTCCTGTCCAGGCAGCGGCCCGGCGTGGTTGAGCGTGGCGGCGAACGGCGCGTTGTCCGGCACGCCGGGAACGGGCGACACGTTTACCAACGAGTGGATCGTTTCCGTGACGGACGGCACCTGGACGAACGCGGCGCTGCTGCGCATCAACGTCTGCGGTGCGCCGAAGTTCTGGAACGATCCGGTGGTCAAGTCGCCGGCGTGGACGAACGAGAATTATTCCAGCGCGGGGCAGACGCTTGCCGCCGACGCCGCCTCGCCGTGCAGCGCGCCGTTGACCTTCGCGAAAGGCAGCGGGCCAAGCTGGTTGAGCGTGGCCGCCAACGGGGCGTTGTCCGGCACGCCGCTGGTCGGAAATCTGGGGACGAACACCTGGACAGTTTCCGTGAGCGACGGCAGCGCCACCGCCACCACCACGCTGCGCATCGTCGTGCCGACGCCCATCGTCATCGCGGCGCAGGAGCAGTGGGACGGCACGAACAATCCCCACGCCGCGCAGGGCGTGACCCTGACCGGCAGCGGCACGACGGCCGATCCGGCGGTTTACACGATTCCCACGCACCTGAAGATCGCCACAAACGGGAGCATCACGATGAGCACGCCGCCGCCCGCCGGCGGTCAGGATGTGCCGCCGGACAACAGCATCACGCTGAAGTTCACCGGCGGCGATCTCAAGATTGAGACGAACGCCTTCATCAACATCGCGCGGCGCACGCGCAGCGGTTCACAGAACGCGCTCCTCTCGATGGGCGGCGGCAGCATCACCGGCGCGGGGCAGATTCGCGGGTTGTGGAACAGCACTTCCTCGCCGCGCACGCTGACGATTGAGGATGTGAAGGACGTGAGCCTGGCCTCCATTGACGTGCATGTTGAGAACGTGAATAACTCCGGGCGCAACCTCAACCTCAACGCGACCGGCCGGGTGGAGATCAGTTTGATTGACACCAGCGATGTGCAGACGACCGGCGGCGACGCCGGCGACGTGAACATTTCCGCCGGGGTGATTTCCGTGGGAACAATCAAGGCATTCGCCGCCCGCAGTCAAAGTCCGCAGGTGAACAACGGCAACATCACGTTGAATGCGGTGGGCGCGCCGGCCTACGATCCCAACACCGCCGCCGGCAACACCATCCTGAACCGGCTGATCTTGAGCGGGTCCATCGCCACCAGCGTGCAGAAACAATCCACCGCCACGCTGACGTTGAATGCCGGCGTTTACCCGAACGGCGTCGGCGCGGTGGTGGGAGATGTTTTCACCAACGGCACCACCAACGTGCTGACGCCCGGTTACATCGTCCAGTGGACGACTGCCGCCACGACTGCCACGGTGAGTTCCTCCGCGAATCCGGTTTGTCCGGGAACAGCGGTGAGTTTCACCGCCAACGTGACATCGGCGGGCAGCGGCACGCCGGTGGGCGCGGTGCAGTTCCAGACGAACGGCGTGAATTGCGGGAGCACGGTGCCGCTTTCCGGCGGGAGCGCGGTCAGTCCGGCGGTGGTGCTGCCGGTGGGGAACAGCGTCGTCACGGCGGTTTATTCCGGGAACACAAATTTTGCGGCCAGCACAGCGGCGGATTTCACGCAGACGGTGCGTTCCAATTCGGTGCCGGTGGCGAAGAACATCTCGCTGGGCGCGGTGAGCAACGCACCGTCCACGGTGAAGATCATCGGCGGCAGCAACGCGCCCACGGACGCCGACGGCGACGCGCTGCTGGTGACGGCGGTGACGCAGGGGACGAACGGCACGGTGGCGACCGACGGGACGAATGTGACTTACACGGCCACCAACGCATTTACCGGCACGGACTTTTTTACCTACCGAGTCGGCGACGCCTGCGGCAATTCAACTCCGGCGACGGCGACGGTGGCGGTCATCGCCAGCAGCGCGGGCTTCAACCAGTTGAAACCGACGGGCAGCGTCATCAACGGCACGGTGGTGCTGAATTATCTGGGCCTGCCCGGCTACAACTGCGCGCTGGAATGGGCGACCAACCTGACGCCGCCCGTGAGCTGGCGACCGCTTATCACGAATACGGTGGCGACGAACGGGCTGCTGAACTTCACGAACACGTCGTCCGCGCTGCTGAACTTTTTTCGGGCGCGGTATTTTCCATGATCATTTAATTACCGGGTTTGATTT
>JAPLTZ010000453.1 GCA_026397895.1 Verrucomicrobiota bacterium
GCCGCCCAGCGACCAGCCGCCTTCGTAGCTCACGCTGTTCAGGCCGTAGGCGAGCGCCCACGAGGATTCGGTGTCGAGCGTGGCCTGATAGGCGGAGCCGACGGGCTGCCCGTTCGCCTCACCGCCGCCGGGCATGCCGTCGGCGAAAATCTTGTCCACGGAACACAACTGCACGTCCTCGATGAAGGCGATTTCGCTCTCGTTGGTTGTGCCTTCGAGCCGCAGCGTGACGGTCGAACAGGGCACAGCGGTAAAGGTGACGGACGAGTAATAAGGCGTGCCGGAAGTCCAGTAAACCACGAGCGCCGACCACGGATAGGTGGCGTTGTAAACGGTGGGCTTGTAGTCGCCGGTCTGGTTGAACGATTCCCAGTTGGATTCAATCTCGTTGATGAAGAGCCGCAGCTTCTGCGCGTTGGTGACGCCGCCAGTGGTCACGCGCTGGAGCGCCTTGAACACAAACGCATACCGATCCGAATTCTGCGTGGCGGGAATCGTAACATTGATGCTGATGGAGCCGGTGCCGGCGATGTAGCCCATCTGGCTGCCGTCGTAGGGCAGCGGAATGTCATCGCCGCCTCCGGCGTCGCGCGCGATGCCCGCCGTGCCGGTGAAACTCCACGTCGCTCCCGCCGGGGCCTGGGTGTAGCCGTTCGCGATGGCCGGCGCCTCAAACGATGAATTCACCAACTGCGTGGTCACGCCGTAGCCGTTGGCCGCGCCGTAGTAGGTCGCGCCGCCGCCGCCCCAGACGTAATAGTTCAGCGGATGCGGCGTGGCGACGTGGCTGATGCCGTCGCCGTTGTTGAAGTAATCGTCGCCAAACTTGAGCGGCGTGCTGGCGGTGAAGTTGGCGTCGGCATATTGCCACTCGAAGACCGGGCGGATGCGCGCGCCCATCGCGGCATCGCCGAACGTCGCGCGGAAGATGTCGCTGATCTGGATGGTGCGCAGCAGCCATTTTCGCTTCCGCCAGGTGTCAATCGAGGCGTAATCGGTGCCTTTGCTGGTGGAAAGATTGTCGTAGTTAAGAATGGGAAAGTCGTTGCTGCGGGTGACCGAGACGAGGTTGGTGCCAAACAGATAGGCGTCGGCATCGGAGCGCACCATCCTGGTGATGTCGCCGTATTGCCGGTAACTGAAGTTCCAGACTTCGTTGCCAAACTCCAGATAGACGCGGAGGTTCGGATTGAGCGGCGGATAGACGGGGTTGCTGACGGGCGCAGCGTAAGGCTCGACGCCATCGGAACCGTAGCGGATGAGCCGGGCGACTTTGTTGACGTAAGCGTTGGTGTCCGCCGCCGACCAGCCGGTGGCGAGAACCGGCAGGTTCAGGAAGAGATCGCGCCCCGATTCGTTGCAAAGCATGATCTTGTGTTCGAGCGCGGGGCCGTTCGGGAAGGTCGCCGGATAAATCGGAAAATAATTGGTCAGACTCCGCCCGCCGGTGGTGAGGCTGGCGGACTGGTTGAACCACGACGGCAACGTGCGGTCGCTCCACGCGCTTTCCTGGCCGGCGTTCCCCAGATCCACGCGCAGGACGGTGAAGTTGGTCATGGCCGCGCGGAACTGGTCGGTGAAAATGGCGTCAGCGGGATAAGGGTTCGTGCCGCCCGGCGTGCGCGAGATGAGCAGCTTGAGGTTGGTGAAACCGTTGCTGCGCGCGGGCGTGATGCCATCGCGGTCGGTGGTCTTGACCTTGAACAGCATGTTGCCCTGGCCGGTGGTCTGCGTCTGGAAAGTGCCGGTGGTGAGGTTGCTCGCCGCGTTGTAGCTCTGGGTCAGCGTGGCCTGATCCGCGTTGCCCGCAATCGTCACCACACCGCTGCCGTTGAAGGAGTAGTTGATGGTGCCGGCCGCCAGGGGATCCAAGTCCAGCCCCTGTCCAAGGCTCTCCATGAAATAAAACATGGCGTCAGACTGCGGCCAACCGTTGGTGTCCATCGTCACTGCGGGCTTACCGGAAAAGGGGTCCCAGGTGTTACGGTTGCCGCCTTTGACGAGGTCGGCGTAACCGTAGCTCCAGAAAGTCACGTTGAAGCCCTGCAACATGACGGGATCAATGACTTCTTCCGGCGTGCTCGCGCCCGACCACAGCAGCCGCAGTTTCGCGCTGCCGGTCAGCTCGACGTATTCCACTCGCACATCATAGCGACTGCCTTTCGTCAGCGTGTAAGCTGCCGTGTTGGTGCCGGGCGTCGTCCACTGGTCAATCAGCGTCGTCCAACCGCCGCCGCCCGCCGGACGGATGTAAAGCCGCACACCGTCGTCCGCCACGGTCTTAAAGGTGTAAGTCTCGCTGAACGCCGCAATCACCGCGCCGGTATAGCGGACGGAAAAGTTATCGAGCGGAAAGGATTGGTAAGGTTCTTCCACCGCGCCGCCGACGGGCAGCACGGAGTTCCAGTCGAAATCCAGACGCACCTCGCGCCGCACGAACGCCGGACTGCCGGTCAACGTCGCGTTGGAAAAATATTCCCCCACCATCCCGCCGCCGGTGTAGCCGCCGCCAACCTGACCGCGGCAATCCAACCGCCCGATTCCGAGCAGTACCGCCAACACCAACAGCGGAGACCAAAGGCGGTCCCGCTGCCGGACGACGGGGAAAAATGGCGGTTTCATCGGGCGGCGGCGCATTGGGAAAAC
>JAPLTZ010000258.1 GCA_026397895.1 Verrucomicrobiota bacterium
AGGTGTTGCTGGACGCCGCGCCTTCGCAATTCCAGGCGCTGACGCCGAACGCGGCCTCCTATTCCAAGCGCCCGGTCATCGCGCAGCTCGCGCAGGACGCGACGGATGAGCATTTCCCGATATTGATGTTCGACGAGGACAGCTACGGCGATTTCACGCTGACGACGCGGTTCAAGATCGTGGGCGGCGCGGCGGAGCAGATGGCGGGCGTGGCGTTCCGCATCCAGAACGAGAGGAATTATTACGTCGTTCGCGCCAGCGCGCTGGGCAACAACCTGCGGTTTTACAAGTTCGTGGACGGCAAGCGCAGCCTGCCCATCGGCCCGGAAACGCCCATCGCCACGAACGTCTGGCACGAGCTGAAGGTGCAGGGCGCGGGCAACCAGATCACCTGCTGGCTGGACGGGCAGGCGTTGATCCCGCCGCTGACGGACAATTCGTTCATGAACGGCAAGGTCGGGTTCTGGACGAAATCGGATTCGGTGAGTTATTTCACCGACGCGCAACTGACCTACACGCCGAAAGAGCCGCTGGTGCAGAAGGTCGTGCGCGACGTGCTGGAGACCTATTCGCGCCTGCGGGGGCTGAAGGTGGTCGCGCCGAAAAAGCCGGGCGACGTTTCGTCCATGGTGGTCATGGCGAGCAAGGACGCGGCGGATCTCGGCCAGCCGGGCGAGGAAGTGCACCGGAATGTTTTCACCCGGGAGACGATGTTTTACTACAAGGGCAAAGACAGCGTTTTTCTGGTGATGCCGCTGCGCGACCACAACGGCGAGATGCTGGGCGCGGTGGAGTTGAAGATGGAATCTTTCTTCGGCCAGACGGAATCGAACGCCATCGGCCGGGCCATGCCGGTGGTGAAGGCCATCCAGATGCGCGTCCAGACCGTCAAAGATTTGATGTAGGTCAGGGCGCCGGCGAGTTGGCCGGCAAATCTTCCCGCGTCAGCCGCCGCGCGCCGCCGGCGACGCTGATTTTTCCGTCCTCGTCCACGCGCAGCTTGGGGCGGGTGGTGGTGTAATCGTAGGTCTGGCTCACGATGAGTCCGCCGTCCGGGTTCACGATGCGGTAGGCGAAGGCCCGCGCGCCGGTCTGCCACAGCACATGCAGGCGGCTGAACTTGTCCAGTTGCGCTTCGGGCTGGCTGAAGGAAACCATCCTGCCGATGGAGCGCACGGCGAAGGTTTTGCCGCCCGCCGCGTCGGTGACGCGGATGTAAAGCTGGAGCTGCTTGAGGTAATTGGCCTGTTGCAGCGCGTATTTGCGGACTTCCGGTTCGCCGGCGGCGGGGTTGGTGGCGGACACGCCGAATTCCTGTTCCCATAATTTCACGCCCTGGATGATGTCGAACGCGGCGGGTGCGCTGCTGAATTCCTGTTCCCAGCCCGGAATCCGCACGTTCGCCGTGACGGTGTAGCGGCCCGGCTTCAACAGGCTGAAGCACGGCGCGAGGTCCACGCGCTTGATGGCGACCTTGGAGGAGGCGAGCGTGAACTCGCCCTGCACCGGCGCGTCGTTCAGCTTGGATACGATGAAGCCATCGCGCGACTCGACGGAAAGTTTCAGCCAGTCGGCTTCCGCGCCGAGTTGGAGGGTTTTGCCGGAGAAATTGCTCACGCGCACCGCCACGGTCAGCTCCTCGTCCGGGAGGAATTGCGCCTGCGTCGGCACGACCTCCACCTTGATCTGCGCGGCGGCGGGGAGCAGCGAAACCAGCAGCAGGCCGAAGCCGAGGCGGAAAATTTTCATGGGCGCAATTTAACCGGCTTTGGAACGGGGGCAAGCCCGCAGAAGGTCATCGTCCGCGCCAGCGCCGCAACACTTCCGCCGCGACGCGCTCCGGCATGATGGTGCGGAGGCAGG
>JAPLTZ010000468.1 GCA_026397895.1 Verrucomicrobiota bacterium
CGTGAACAAGCAGCCGGCGAAGGTTGTGGATTCACTGACGAGCAAGACGACGTTCCTGAATCTGCTGGTGGCGCAACTGAAGAACCAGGATCCGCTGAATCCTCAGGATGGGTCCCAATTCGTGGCGCAACTGGCGCAGTTCTCTCAGCTCGAGCAGACGATGACGATGAGCTCCGACCTGGCGGCGATTCGGGGAGTGTTGGCTCCAGCTACAACCGCTGCCGCCACCACGGACGAGTCCGGCGGCCAGACCGGACAGGCATAAAGAAAGGTTCAGGAAGATTCTATGTTTACATCATTTTCAACCGCGCTTTCGGCGCTCAGTGCGCACTCGACGGCCATCGATGTTGTGGGAAACAATCTGGCGAACCTCAACACGCCGGGCTTCAAGAGCAGCGCCGTCTCCTTCTACGACCTGGTGACGCAATCGCTTGGAGCCGGTCTTGGCGAGACGCAAGTTGGATTCGGCGTGGGGCGGCCGATCACGATCCGGCAGTTTTCGCAAGGCGCGATCCAGTCGAGTTCTGGCGCGTTGGATGCTGCGATTCAGGGTGACGGGTTTCTGGTGGTGCAGGACCCCAACGGACAGACCTTATACACCCGTGGCGGCAATTTGCAGGTGGACAAAGCGGGCAACCTGATGACGGCCACCGGCAACCGGGTGCAGGGCTGGACCGAGGTGGGTGGAGTGCTCGACACCAACCAGGCTGTGAGCAACATCACGGTGCCGGTGGGAAGCCTGAAGCCGCCGCAGCAGACGAAGACGTTTTCCTTTGACCTGAACCTGGATGCGTCCGGCGTGGCGGGGCAGACGTCGGGCGTCTCCTCGGCCACCATCGCCGTGTACGACTCGATCGGAGCATCGCACATGGTCACGGTGTCGTTTACCAAATCGGCGACGGCGAATGCGTGGGACTACTCAATTTCGGTTCCCGATGCCGACGTGACCACGGCGATTACGCCGGTAACCGGCACGCTGACCTTCGACGCAAATGGGAAGCTGACCGATCCGGCGCCGGGCGGCACCATGCCGGCAATCAGCATTACCGGGCTGACGACCGGAGCCGGCCAGTTGGATATGACCTGGAACCTGTATGACGGCCAGACGGCCCGGCTGACGCAGTTTGCCCAGCCATCGGCGATTTCGGCCAACGCGCAGGATGGCTTGCCGGCGGCGCAACTGGTGCGGGTGGGACTGGCCGACGGAGGGAAGCTGCTGGCGCAGTATTCCAATGGCCAGCAGACCGTGGTGGGGCAACTGGCGATGGCGTCGGTGCGCAATCCGGAATCGCTGATTGCGGTGGGAAACAACAACTATCAGCTCAGCGCGAGGACAGCGCTTCCAGCGATTGGCGTGGCCGGAACGGGCGGCCGCGGGTCGATCATCGGCGGCGCGGTGGAGTACTCGACGGTGGACATCGCGAAAGAATTCACCAACCTGATTGTGCTCCAGCGCGGTTACCAGGCGAACTCGAAGGTGATCACCGCGGTGGATGAACTGAGCCAGGACACCATCAACCTGAAGCGGTAAGGGATGGCCAAACCAGGTGAACCAGCGATGACTCCAGTGGATCAGATTGCGCACCTGGCCGACATCCTGATGGATGTCGAAGTGGAGC
>JAPLTZ010000071.1 GCA_026397895.1 Verrucomicrobiota bacterium
GCGTGAAGCCGTTGCTTGGTGCGCCTTGTTTGTTCACGCCTTGATCAAGCAAGCGGACGCCGACAACTTTTTTGTTTTCGACAAGCGCCTGACCGACGGGCGTGCCGGGCCAGATTTGAACCATGCCGGTGCTTTGCACCTCCGCGCCGACCCATTGCATGAACTGTCCCATCGAAAGCACCATGCCGCCGTGCTTGTGCAGGAAGGCCGGCGTCCACGGCAGATTCAGCGCGTCGTCTTCAACGGGCAACGCGAACTTGAAAGCGCGGATGGCTTCATCCGCAAGTTTCAGCATGGCCGAGCGCCGGCTCGCACCGACGGGGTCGAGGAGGCAGAGAACTTTTTCCTCGCCGACGGATGCGGACATCGGAATGCCGGCGGTTTCGATTTCAGGAATGCTCGCGCGCAACGCCCGCGCCTTGGTCACCACGCCGGAAACCCCGAAGCCGATGTCGTCGGCGCGCTCGTAACAGAGCACTTGCGGCGGCATCCCCGGCATGACGGCGCTCTCCACGACGGGCGTGCCGTCGGCGTTCGTGAGCTGCTTGGAGAGCGTGGTGAGAAAGCCCGCCGTCGCCGGACCGAAGCCGACGCAGACGATGTCGGCGTCCATGCGCGGACGTTCAGGTAGGACAGGCGTCGCGCCTGTCTCTGACTTCAAATCAAAGTTTGCTCTTTGCTCGCTCAAGTTTTGAAAACGAAAATGGAGACAGGCGCGACGCCTGTCCTACGCCGGATAATCCAGTGCTTCGCGCGTCATCACCTTGGTCAACGATTCGGCGGCGCGGTCTTTCGCGAGCCGGCAGCCGGTGATGCAGGTGTCGAGCTTCGCACGGAGAGCGACAAACGGTTCGAGGCCGGTGCATTTCACACACGGGCCGGCTTTGCGGGCGTGGGCTTCGCCGTTTTCGGTCACATCGGAGTAGGCGCGGGCCGAGCCGTCAATGCCGGGGATGACGCCTTCGAGGTTCGTCAATTCCTCGGCGCAATAGCAGGCGTGGCAACTCGCGTCGTCCCACGCGGGATGGCGGTTGTAGCCGTGGCCGATTTCGGTGGCGATGCGTCCGACTTCGCCGGCGGCGCGCGCGGCTTGCACGTGGCAAAGGTCGGTGAAGAAGGCGACTGTGCCGGCGAGGCCGTCGGCGAGCGCGGGGTTTTCCGCGCCCTTGGTTTCCAGTTCGATGGTGTCGAGGATGAATTGCCGCGCGGCGAGCAGCCAGCAGAGGGCATCGGCGAGCGGGAAGGTCACGCCCTGACGCGATTTGTGGTAGAGCTTCGCGCCGTCGGCGTCGGTGGCGGTCTGGACGTGTTGCAGTGTCCAGAGCCAGAGTTTCATCGCGGTGCCGAGCGCGCACGCGCCGGTGCCGGGGCGTTCGGACGAAATGCGTTTCATCTCGGCGATCCACTGCTTGAACTGCGTGAGGAATAATTCGCTGGTCATCGTGATGGAAAGCTGCAGGCGCTGCACGGCTTCCGGGCCTTCGTAGGTGGCTTCGAGCTGGGCATCCATCCATTTCTGGCCGAGGAATCCGGGGCAATCCTCGGTGACGCCGTAGCCGCCCATGAGGCTGACGGCTTCGCGCATCATGTTCGCGCCGTGGCCGGTGTTCCAGAGTTTGCACGCGGGGCAAAGGACGCCGGCAAGCGAGTCGAGCTGCGCGAAACGGGCGAGCGGATTTTCAATCGGCTGATGCGCGTTGATCAACTTCAGCGCTTCGTCCTGGGCCTTGGCCAATTCCTTCGTTGCGGCGCGACCGGTCAGTTTTTTCTCGGCGAAGATACGATCCTTTTCCTGTTCGAGCGGGTCGAGCACGTCGAACATCCGCGCTGCTTCGAAGCCGAGCGAGGAGCTGGCTTCGCCGGTGGCCCAGATGTCCACGAGGCGATGGAGCGCGTCTTCCTTCTGCTGGATGCCGAGTTCGTAGCGCGGCGTGCCGGGCGCGCCCTGCCCTCCGCGAAAACGGCGGCGATGATAAAGCATTATCGGCTCGACGGCGGAAAGGAGCTTCGCCGAAGTCATCAAACCGACGGTCACGCGCGTGCGGCGGAAGACGGCTTCGATGATTTCGCTGTGCGAATAGTTCGGGATGATGACGCCGTCCTTGACCGTGTAGCCGCCGACGATGCGGCTGGCGGGGACTTTGAGGTTGAAGACCGGATCGTTGGTGGACGAAAGCTGGTGGACGAGCTTCTTGGTCGGCGTGCCGCGATCCCAGATGCCGGGGTCGCCTTCTTCCAGGATGACCATGCAACTGCCCTTGATCTTGGCGTCGTCCGATTCAACGGCGGCGGTGACGACGTTGGCGAAGCCCATGTTGGTGATGAAGCGGCCGCGCTTGTCCACGTGCAGCAACGGCTCGCTGCCGTCCTTCCATTCGGCGATGCGGACTCTGCCGGCGAGCATTCCCGTCTCCACGCCGACGAACGGGATCGGCTCGGTGAGCGCGAAGGCGGCGCGGATCTGCTTGCGGTCTTCGCCGGGCTTGACCGGCACGGCGCCGCCGACATATTTGGCGCGCTGCTCCGGCGTGCCGCGCTCGTGGATGGGCGCGAGGCCGAGATTGCTCGCGAGGCTGCCGGTGGCCGCGCCGGCGTCCACCCACGCCAGCTCGAACGCGACCAGCGCAAGCGCGAGGTTCTTTGGCCCGGCGATGAACCCGCCGTATTCCGGTTCAAGGAACGCCGCGGTGATGCCGCTGTCGTCGTAGTGTTGCAGCAGGGTGTTTTTCTCCGGCGTCCAATCGTGCGAGTTGCGCCCACCTGCGGCCACGAGCCGGGCGACCGGGCCGCGAGCCACAGCGCGTGCGCCTTGCATGAGCATCTGCAATTCGTAGCGGTCGGCGAAACGCCACATGATCTGGCGGACGTCGTCGCCGGGGAGGGTTTGGAGAGATACCGCTGGTTTGGGTTCGGCTAGAGTTACCATAAAAAATGACCTTTAAGCTGTTCGGATTTTTCAAAAGGCCCGATGACTACCGCGCAGGAGTTTGGTCGGGCTACGACCGAAATTGTATTGTTCCGACCAGCATATTCCGCAACTCACCTATGGTGTTTTAATGACCGTATCTTGCCACGGCTGCGAATCCAAATTGGGGTTCACGTCCCGGTTGCCAGACTTGGGGCATCCGTTTAGTCTTGGCGCGTGATTGCTTTGCTTGATTACGGTTCGGGAAATCTCCGCAGCGTCCACAAGGCGCTGCTGAAAGTCGGCGCGCAGGTGCGGTTGGCGAAATCGCCGGGCGAGATCGGCGATGCCCGCGCCGTCGTGCTGCCGGGCGTGGGCGCGTTTGACGACTGCATCCACGCGCTGCAACGACAGGAGCTGCTCGGCGCGGCAAAGGATTTCATCCAGACCGGCAAGCCATTCCTCGGCATCTGCGTGGGCTATCAGGCGCTGTTCGAGAAGAGTGAGGAGTTCAATTCCTGCGCCGCCGGCTTGGGAATCTTCGGCGGCAAAGTCGTGCGCTTCACGGAAACACCCGGCCTGAAGATTCCGCAGATCGGTTGGAATCAGATCGAGATCACGCAGCCGGATTGCCCGCTCTATCGCGGCATCAAAAGCGGCAGCTACGTCTATTTCGTCCACAGCTTTTACCCGCAACCGGTGGACGCCGGCATCGTCGCCACGCGCACGACTTACGGCGGGCCGTTCGCGTCGTCGGTCTGGCGCGGGAATGTTTTCGCCACGCAGTTCCACCCGGAGAAGAGCCAGAACGTCGGGCTGCAACTACTGAAGAATTTTGTGGAGCTAACAAAAATCTAAATGCAGCTGGACAAACAAATCAGAGGGCGACTCACTCGAATATTGGCTGGCGTAATCTTGCTGATTTGCATCCCTGCCACGGCGCACGCGAATGTGGGAACGCCACTCATGTGGGCGTCGATGCTGCACCTCACAATTGGAAATACGCTGATCGGAATCTTCGAGGGCTTGATTCTGGCAAAAGTTTTTCGACTGAAAACCCGCACGTGCATTATCGCGCTGATTCTGGCCAATTATTTTTCAGCGTGGGCTGGCGGGTTGTTTTTGAACCATTGGGCAACCGCTGCTTTGCCATTCAATCTCTACAATGCCTGGCAATGGCTTTGGGTCATGGTCGCGTCCACATACATAATGACGCTGGTTCTTGAATGGCCTTTCGTCTTCCTTTGCTTCCGCAACGAACCGGAAAAATTGGGAAAGGCTTTGCGGGGAAATCTGCTCGTTAACTCTTTAAGCTACGTTCTGCTGTTCGGTTGGTATTGGCTGGCGAGCGGGACAACGCTTTATACCAAGATGAACGTCGTCCAGCCATCGGCGATGACGTGGCCTGCACAAGGAATCCTTTACTACATTTCCGAAGCGGGAGATTCGGTGTGTTCGCTGAACTTGAAGACTCACCAGACAGACAAAGTCTCCTCACTTGCTGTCGCGAACAAGGATGACCGCCTTTTCGTCAGACCTTCAGTTTCAGACGACAGCCAGTGGGACATCCTCGCCTGTGTTTGGGATAAATCGCGAACGCGAGCACAAGCCGTCACTGTTCTATCAAATCTCACGGTCATCGCCGCTCAATCTTGGCGTGACGAGCACTCTTCCGGCAGAACTGAAGGAACATGGTTTAATTTCGGCGAAGCCTCCAATCTGGGAGCAGCGGAGAAAAACGATTGGAAATTTCGCACAGGCTTCTGGCCGATTGAAGGACTGCGCGGACAAAATACAAGCGGCAGCGAACACATTCGTTTCTCGCTGGAAACCCCATTCGTCGCATGGGTTGCCCGCAACGCGACTCATCTGCCAGGCGACTATGTTGTTTTTCAGTTGGGAGATGATCAAATCTGCCTGCTTGAAGCGACGACGAAGAAAATTTGTTTGTTGGCCAAAGGACGTGGGCCGGTTGTTGTTATTCCAAGAGAGTAACGTGAAATAGTTGGAGTGCGTTTGAGTGTGTCCACTGATTTGCCACTTGTGCGCCACGAAAGGCATCGTTAGAATTATTCCAAGTAAAGATTAGCTTCATGTTGAAGCCAACACCGACCACCAACAATATAAAATTATGGCACACGAACTCGCCCCCCTGCCCTACGACAAAGCCGCGCTCGAACCTCACATTGACGCGCTCACCATGGAAATCCACCACGGTCGCCATCACAAGGCCTACGTGGACAACCTCAACAAAGCCATCGCCGGCAACATCGCCCTCGAAGCCAAGTCGCTCGAACAGATCATCAAGGATTTGAGCGCCGTGCCCGACGCCATCCGCGGCCCCGTCCGCAACAACGGCGGCGGCCACTGGAATCACACGTTCTTCTGGAACAGCCTCGCCCCGAATGCCGGCGGTGCCCCCACCGGCGCTTTGGCCGATGGCATCAAGGCCGCGTTTGGTTCGTTCGCCGACTTCCAAGCCAAGTTCGAGGCCGCTGGCATCGGTCGCTTCGGCAGCGGTTGGGCGTGGCTTGTTTCCAATGGCGGCAAGCTGGAAATCGTCTCCACCGCCAACCAGGACAATCCGCTCATGGGCAAAGCCGTCGCCGGCTGCGAAGGCAAGCCGCTTCTCGGCGTGGACGTCTGGGAACATGCTTACTATCTGAAATACCAGAACAAGCGCGCCGACTACCTCAAGGCCGTCTGGAACGTCGTCAACTGGAGTGCCGTTGCCACGCGGCTGTAAACGGCTGGAAGAAATTCAAAAGCCACGCTGCGGAAACGCGGCGTGGCTTTATTTTTTAACTTCAGGCGGACGCAACCACATGCGGTGATTGCGAAAATCAATCAATGCCTGACATTCCCCCATTAAGTCTGCTCCCAACACCCCCTTCTCTCCGGGAAAATTCCCCAATGCCCCAACGACTAACGGCAGGCCATCAACCACCACATCACCAATGCGTATTAGCTCTGGCATCGTCACTCGATATTCCTTGGCCACAGCGTCTGCTCCTGATGATTTTCCAAGTATGTTTGTGTAAATGTAACTTAACCCCGCCAAACATTCAAATCAATTTGAGAATTCGCTGGCAATTTGCCGACACGCGCATAAAGCCGCCCCGCATAGCAATCCAACAAACAGTTGTTGCGCAGAAAAAAATCACAACCTAACACGCAACCCAAATCAAGTTCTCGATTGATAGTCGGTAATTGTAACTGTGAACCGGCAGCTGGCTGGTTTACAAACGACACCCCACCAACAACCATTTGAGGAATCAACAATAGCTTTTCGTCTGCAAGATGACCTAACACCTCGTCATCGATTTCAGCATTCAACTCACCCAACGACTTCGCGCTTTGGGCAAACTTCCGGTCAACCATGGTGATAGGGGAAACAGTTGAAACAAGGAAGAGCTGCTTATTCTTGCCAATGCTTCCTTTTACGTAAAGTTGATTTCCCTGCGCCGACCGCTGAAGCGGAATCGACACATAACCCATCTGTTTTAGATATTCATTCAGTGCCGAATGAACCCCTGAATCCGAGGGGGGGGGGTCTAAATGAATTTCGATAGCGTCCTGTGCATCTCGCATTCCCTGCATAATTGCGTTTTGTTGCCTTTCCACGCGTAGTTTAAACGCTGCGTTGTGAGCCATTATTTGTGCTTTCAGAGCGGGGCTCATTTGATACGCGCCAACTGGAGGTGCACCTGCATGAACAAATCTAACCGCGCTTCCCAAAAAAAGCATCAAACATACCCTCAATGCCAAGCTGAGCGACTCTGTTTTCGAGAATGCTCTCATCTCAAATTGAGTGTATAGCCTTCGCCAGCGCCTCGTCCAGCTTGGCCGCATCCTTGCCGCCGCCGCGGGCGTTGTCCGGCTTGCCGCCGCCTTTGCCGCCGACAATGGGCGCAATCGCCTGGATGATTTTTCCAGCCTGAACCTTCGCCGTGAACTCGGGCGAAACCGCCGCCACGAGCGCGACTGCGCCGTTGGCTGCACCGCCGAGAACTATCACGCCTTTGAACCGGCTCTTGAGCGCGTCCACCACGGCTTGGAGATAATCTCCGTCGGAGTCGGGGAAATTTTGAGTGATGAGCGGAATGCCGTTCACCTCGCTCGCCCGCGTGAGCAACCATGCCGCAGTTTGCGCGGCATTGCGCGCGATGGCCGTCTTGAGCGACTTCTCCAATTCCTTTTGGTGTGCGAGCAGCGATTCAATCTTCTTGTCCAGTTCGTGAACGGGAGAATTCACTTTGCCCGCAAGCGTTTTAATCAAATGCAATTCGTCATTGGCCTTGCGATACGCTTCGAGTCCGGCGACGGCCTCGATGCGCCGCACGCCCGCCGCAATCGCGCTTTCGCCGACGATGCGGAACAAGCCGATTTCGCCGGTCGCGCGTGTGTGCGTGCCGCCGCAAAGTTCCATCGAATAGCCGTCGAGCTTCCCTGCTCCGCCGCCGATTTGGACGACGCGGACGGTGTCGCCGTATTTGTCGCCGAAGAATTGCATCACGTCCTTGCGATGCTTCACGTCAGCGTGCGCGACTTCCGTCCACGAGACGCCGGCGTTTTCGAGGATGCGTTCGTTGACGAGTTTTTCGATGTCGGCGACCTGCGCGGGCGTGAGCGCGGCACTGTTGAAGTCGAACGTCAACTTGTCCGGGCCGACGAACGAGCCTTTCTGCGACGCTTCCTTGCTGGCGACTTCGTGCAACGCCCAGTGCAGCAAATGCGTGACGGTGTGGTGGCGCTGGATGGCATCGCGGCGGGATTTATCCACCGCGAGCGTGACGCCTGCGCCGATGGCGGGAGCATCGCCGCCCTCGACGAAGTGAAGATACGTGTTGCCGGACTTCTGCGTGTTGACGACGCGCCAGAGCTGGCCGCTGCCGGTCAACTCGCCGGTGTCGCCGACCTGGCCGCCCATCTCGGCATAGGCGGATGAAGTGTCGAGAATAACGGCGGTCTTGTCCTTCAGAGAGACGACTTCGAGCACCTTGGCTGGCACGGCCAGTGCCTCGTAGCCGACGAACTTCGTGGGCGTGGTGGTCTCGATTTGCGAGAGTGAAATGACTTCTTTCTTCTGCGCGGCGCGGGCGCGGGTGCGCTGCTCTTCCATCAATCTCTCAAAGCCTTCCCGGTCCACGGTCAAACCGCGTTCGCGCGCCATCAACTCGGTGAGGTCGAGCGGGAAACCGTAGGTGTCGTAAAGTTCGAATGCATTTTGCCCGCGAATCGAGTGAACTTTGGAGATGTTCCAAGTCGCATCAACAACTTTTGCAGCATTCACAATTGCATTGAAGTCGTTGGCGTTATTCTCCGCTCTGAAATCGATTTCAGAATTCACGCCTCCCGGTTTCCCAAACAAGCTGTGGGCAATTTCTCCAAGACAAGCTTCGTTAAATCTTCGGATGCCAATATCCAACGTCTTGTTGAACGACTCCTCCTCGCGCTGGATGACTTCCTGCACATGCTTCTTCTTGGCGCGGATTTCGGGGAAGACATCGCCCATCGTCTCGGCGAGGACGTCCACGAGTTTGTAGAAGAACGGTTCGTGAAAGCCGAGCGTGCGGCCGTAGCGCACGGCGCGGCGCAGGATGCGGCGGAGGACGTAGTTGCGGTCGTTGTTGCCGGGCTGGATGCCGTCGGCAATGGCGAACGAGAGCGTGCGGATGTGGTCGGCGATGACGCGGAAGGCGATGTCAGTTGATTGTTGAGAGTTGATAGTTGATAGGTCGGATGGCGGGAGCGTGCTGCCGTAGCGTTTGCCAGACATCTTTTCGATCACGTCGAAAATCGGGCGGAAGATGTCAGTCTCGTAGTTGGAAATCTTGGCGTTGGCAAAATCAGTCAGGCCCTTCGTGCCCTGCATGATGCTGGTGACGCGCTCGAAGCCCATGCCGGTATCCACGTTCTTGGCGGGCAGCGGCGTGAACGTGCCGTCGGGATTGGCGTTGAACTGCATGAAGACGAGATTCCAAATCTCGATGCACTCGGCGCTGCCTTTGTTGACGAGCGCGCCGCGCGTGTCACCGGCGGGCGTGAGGTCCACGTGGAGTTCGGAGCACGGGCCGCACGGGCCGGTTTCGCCCATCATCCAGAAATTGTCCTTCTTGTTGCCGTTGACGATGTGGACGGCGGGGTCGAGGCCGACGGAGCGGAATTTCCCGGCCCACTGATCCCACGCTTCCTGATCGAACTCGCTGGGTTCGCCCGGGCCGGGTTTGTAAACGGTGGCGTAGAGGCGCTGCGGCGGAAATTTCCAGACTTCAATGACGAGTTCCCACGCCATGTCTATGGCTTCCTTTTTGAAGTAGTCGCCGTAGCTCCAGTTGCCGAGCATCTCGAAGAACGTGTGGTGGTAGGTGTCGAGGCCAACGTCGTCGAGGTCGTTGTGCTTGCCGCCGGCGCGGATGCACTTCTGCGTGTCCGCCGCGCGGCCGGGCGTGTAGGGGCATTTGGTCTGGCCGAGGAAGATGGGCACGAACTGGTTCATGCCGGCGTTGGTGAACAGCAGGTTCGGGCTGTCCGGCATGAGGCTGGACGACGGGACGATGGTGTGCTGCTTCGACTTGAAGAAGTCGGGATACGACTGGCGGATTTGGGTCGATGTCATGGCAAAATTAATCTCTGTAACGGTGCTACAATCCTAAAAATCAGGCGGGGAGATTAGCCTGATTCC
>JAPLTZ010000155.1 GCA_026397895.1 Verrucomicrobiota bacterium
ATTCCCGTGGACGCGCCGGTGCGGCTGGCGCTGGTGTTCGGCGAAGTGCCGTCCGAGTTGAGCGAGCCGTTCGACCCGTATTCCGGCACGCTCACGCGCGCGTGGATGCAGGACGAGGTTTTCAATTTCGACGATGTGCCGCAGACCGTGACGCTGCCGCGCCGCTACGCGTTCCGCTACGTCAAGGTCACGGTGGTTTCCGCCAGCAAGCACGGTAAGTTTGGTTTCTCGGAAATCCACGCCGAAGCCGTCACGTCCGCCGACGAGAGCAAGCTGCTGCCGTTCACGCCGCGCAACGCCGAGGAGAAGGCGTTGGACGAGGTCTCGCGCCGCACGCTCCGCGATTGCATGCAGACGGTGTTCGAGGACGGCCCCAAGCGTGACCGCCGGCTCTGGCTCGGCGACCTGCGGTTGCAGGCGCTGGCGAATTACGCCACCTACCGCAACTACGACCTTGTGAAACGCTCGCTCTACATCCTCGCCGGCACGGCGGCGACGAACGGGTTGGTCGGAACGTGTTCCTTCGAGCGGCCCGAGCCGACGCGCGGCGGCAACAGCATTCTCGATTACACCGCGCTGTTCGCGCCGGCGGTGCTGGAATATCTCGAAGCCAGCGGCGACCGCAAGACGGCGGAAGATTTGTGGCCGCTCGTCCTGAAGCAGCTCGACTTCACGCTCGAACCGGTGAATGCGGAGGGTCTTTTTGTCTCGCCGAAGAAGTGGTGGCTGTTCATTGACTGGCAGCCCAAGCTCACCGACGACAACAAGCAGGCGTCGGAACACGCGATTGTTCTGCTCGGTTTGCGGGCGACGCTCAAGCTCGCGGAAAAACTCGGCAAGGCGGACGAAGCGGCGTTCATCGGGAAAATCATTCCCAAGATGGAAGCCGCCGCGCAGAAAAGTCTGTGGGACGAAAAGCTTGGCATGTTCGTCAGCGGGTCGAAACGGGAACTGACCTGGGCGTCGCAGGCGTGGATGGTGCTCGCCGGCGTGCCGTCGCCGGAACAGGCCAAACGCGCGATGACCGGCGTGATGGCGAGCACCACGGCGGTGAAGCCGGTCACGCCCTACATGCACCACTACGTCGTGGAGGCGTTGCTGGCGGCGGGTCTGCACGACGACGCAACGAAGCTGATGCAGTCGTATTGGGGCAGCATGATCAAGAAAGGCGCGGACACGTTTTGGGAGGTGTATCTGCCGGATGATGATTTCGCCTCGCCCTACGGCAGCCACCTGATCAACAGCTACTGCCACGCGTGGAGCTGCACGCCGACGTATCTGCTGCGGCGCGAACAGAAATAAACGCACATGCGGCTTCTGTCTGTCTTCCGGTCGGTCGTGTTGGGCAGGATTTTGATTCTGCTGCTGGGCGGGATTTGCGTCCGTCCGATGTTGGCGGCGGATTTGAAACTGGCCGGAGTCTTCACCGACCACATGGTTTTGCAGCGCGATATGCCGGTGCCGGTCTGGGGCTGGGCGGATGCGGGCGAGCGTGTGACCGTTGAATTCGCCGGCCAGAAGAAAATCGCCGTCGCGGATGCCGCCGGCAAATGGTCGGTGAAGCTCGACCCCATGCCCGTCAGCGCCGCGCCGCAGACTTTGACGGCGCGGGGCGTGAGCGTGGTCACGAAGACCGACGTGCTCGTCGGCGATGTCTGGCTTTGTTCCGGCCAGTCGAACATGGGCGTGCCGATGGACATTCCCAATGACTATCTCCAGCGCCGGATTCGCGAGGCGAACAATCCGCAACTGCGGCTTATCCAGATCGTCCACAACTTTCCCGACCAGCCCGCCGCCGACTTGAATGGCGATTGGCGGCTGGCGCAGTCGAATGCGGTGGGAAACTGGATTGCCATCGGCTATCTGTTCGGCGACCGGATTCAGACCGAACTCGGTGTGCCCGTGGGCATCATCGCCGGCGCGATGGGCGGCACTCCTATCTCAAGTTGGGTTTCGCGTGAGGTGCTGGCGGCGAATCCGACCAACGATTTTATTTTCAGGTATCACGAGACGCTCGTGAAACAGTTGCCGGTGGCGACGGCGAAATACGAAAAGGAACTTGCCGCGTTCCGCCGGCGGTTTCCCGACGCCCGCGCGCGCGCGATTGAAAACACGGCGCGGCGGCAGCGCGGCGAACCGGAAGTGCGCGAGCCGCGCGAGCCGGAAGGTTCGCCCGGTTCGCCACGCAATCCGGCGGCGTGTTACAACGGCAAGATCGCGCCGCTCGCGCCGTTCGCCATCCGGGGTGTGCTGTGGTATCAGGGTGAGAACAACGTCACCCGCTTTGCCGAATACCCTTCCCAGATGACCGACCTGATGCGTTCATGGCGCGCGTTGTTTGGCCTGCCGCAATTGCCGTTCCTCATGACCGAGCTCGCGCCGTTCCATCCGCCCGCCGCCGCGCCGGAGGACAGCGAGCGGGCGCGGTTCGGCGAGGCGCTGGCGCAGACGGCCAAGGCCGACGGCAACGCGTGGGTCATCACCATCGTGGACGGCGGCGACCCGAAGAACATCCATCCCGCGAAGAAGGAAATTCCCGGCGAGCGTTTCGCCGCGATGGCGCTGGCGAAAGTTTATGGCCGCGCCGGAATCGCGCACGGCCCGCTGTTCGAATCGTGGCGGGCGGAGCAGGGCAGGGCGGTGGTGAAGTTCAGCTCCGTCGGCGGCGGGCTGGCGGTGAAGGCCATGAACCTCGGCGGCCACGCCATCGCCGGCGATGCGCCGCACGGCTTCGAGCTGGCCGGTGACGACCGGAAATTTTTTCGCGCCACCGCGCGCATCGAGGGCGGCGACACGGTGGTTGTGAGCTGCCCGGAAGTTGCGAGTCCGGCGGCGGTGCGCTACGCGTGGGCGGGGTTTCCGCTGTGCAATCTTTTCAACCGGGAAGGTTTTGCCGCCTACCCGTTCCGCACGGATGACTGGCCGTGGCCGACGCCGGAGGCCGGGCGGTGAACCTTTTGATCCGAAACCTCGCCGCCAACAGAGGCGTCCAAATGACGATGAAATCCAGACACTTCTTCCCAATCCCAAACCTCGCCCGGCTCGTGGGCGCGGCGATTTGTTTTTTCGCGCCGATGCTTTTCGCCGCCCCGCCGGCGAAGCTCAACATCGTCTTCATCACCGCCGACGACATGAACCACGATTCGGCGGGCTGCTACGGCTGCCCCATCAAAGACCTCACGCCCAACATGGACAAGCTGGCCGCCGCCGGGATGCGGTTTCAATACGCCTACTCCACCGTCGCCGTCTGCCAGCCGGTGCGGGAGATCATGCACACCGGCATGTATCCGCACCGCAACGGCGCAATGGGTTTCCTGCCGTTGAAGCCCGAAGTCCGCACGCTCAACCAGCAGCTTCACGACGCGGGCTATCTCATCTCGATGATCGGCAAAGAACCGCATTACCAGCCGGCGGAAAAATTCTGCGTGGATTATGCGCCGCAGTTGATTATCCCGAACACAAATCCGCCGCGCCAAGCCCCGCGTAGCCCGACCCGGCTTTACGAACTGACGCGGGAGTTTCTGAAAATGGCCGCTGCGCAGGGCAAGCCGTTCTTTCACCACGTCAACTGCACCGACCCGCACCGGCCGTTCATCGGTTACAACGGCCCGGACGACCTCGCTCACGGCGAACCGCCCAGCCGCTTTGTCCGGCGCGAAGAACTCACCGGCGTGCCCGGCTTCCTCGAAGACCTCCCGGCGGTGCGCAAGGAAATGGCGCAATACTACACCAGCGTCCGGCGGCTCGACGATTGCATCGGACAAGTGCTGAAAGCTCTCGACGAATCCGGCCAGCGCGACAACACGCTCGTCATGTTCTACGGCGGCGACCACGGCATGTCCGTGCCGTTCGCCAAGTCCAACGACTACGAGAACAGTTCGCGCGGCGCGCTCATCCTGCGCTGGCCCGGCGTCATCCGGCCCGGCGGCGTGGACACGAATGACCTGGTCGCGACGATTGACTTCACGCCGACGCTGCTCGAAGCCGCCGCGTTGCCGACGATTCCCGGCATGGACGGACGCTCGTTTCTCCCCGCGCTCAAGGGCGAAAAAATGTCCGGCTGGGACCGTGTGTTCACCTTCTACAACCAGTCCTCGGGGAAGGCGTGGCTGCTCATGCGCTGCATCCGCACCAAGGACCGCGCCTACATCTGGAACGCCTGGGCCGACGGGAAAATGGAATACCACGCCGAGAACATGCAGGGGCTGACGTGGAACGCGATGGTCAAGGCCGCCCCGGCCAATCCGCAGATCAAGGAGCGCGTCGAATTCTATCTCCACCGCGTGCCCGAAGAATTTTACGACCTCACCAACGACCGTGTGGAGCGCCACAACCTCATCGCCGACCCCGCGCGGCAGAAGGAAATCGAAGCCCTGCGCGGCGAACTGCTGGCGTTGCTGCGTCGCACCGGCGACCCGCTGGCCGAGGCGTTCGCGCACCGCGACAATCCCGAACTGCTCCGCGCCGCCAAGGCCCGGCTGGCCGCCGAATATCCCACGCCCGCCAAAGGCAAAAACAAAGCCAAGGCCGCCAATGCGGAAGAACAATGAAAACATTGGATTCCATCGGATTCCGGCGCAGGCTGTGAAACATTCAATCATGAAAACAAAACTCATCTGGAGCATCCTGCTCATCCCCTTGCTGGCGCTGCACGCCGCCCCGCCGGCGCCGCCGAGGCCGAACATCATCTTCCTGCTCGCCGACGACATGCGCTGGGACGCGATGAGTTGCGCGGGCAATCCGTTGCTCAAGACGCCGAGCCTCGATCGGCTGGCGGCGGAAGGC
>JAPLTZ010000325.1 GCA_026397895.1 Verrucomicrobiota bacterium
GGTCAACGCCGGGAGTTGCGCCGGAGTTTTCAGTTTTCAGTTTAAAGTTTTCAGACTGAACACTTGAAACTTGAAACTTGGAACTCGCCGCCGTTCCCATCCAGTAAGACTCCGCTTCCGTGCCAACAAAGGCGGCGTTGTTCTTGGCATCGGTGTAACGGAGGTAATACCAGCACGAGCCGGCCCATTGCGGCATGGTATTCGTCTCGCGAATCGCGCCGTCGGGCAGATGCAGCCAATCCTTCGCGCGGGCGAGCGGCGGCTGGCCGTCGGTCGTGGGCTTGTAATCTTCGAGCGTGGGCGGCAGGAGCGGCAACGAACTTTCCGGCAACGCTTCGTGGTAAAGATTTCCGGCGGCGTCCTTCTTCCAGATGATCGGGAACGGCTCGCCCCAGTAACGCTGCCGGCTGAACAGCCAGTCGCGCAGCTTGAAGTTGATGGTTTTCTTGCCGAGACCTTTTTCTTCGATCCAGGCGGTGATTTTCTTTTTGGCTTCGGCGGTCGAAAGATAATCGAGGGAAATTTCAGCATTGTTAGAATTTACCGCGACTCCCTCCTCGCTTACACAACAGTTTGGATAAATATAAATATTCTTTTCCCGCCCGTTAATGACTGCTTGTTGCACATCATGTGCAAATCTAGGTGAAGCAAACGGAGGCGCGTCGAAAACTTTCGGAAATAGCAATCCAATGACTTGTTTAATTGGAAGGTTAAACTTTGTAGCAAACTCAAAATCACGTTCATCGCCGCTTGGCACGGCCATGATTGCGCCCGTGCCGTAGCTGGCGAGGACGTAGTCGGCAATCCAAATGGGAATCTTTTCGCCGTTGACAGGGTTGATGGCGTAAGCGCCGGTGAACACACCGGATTTATCCTTGGCGAGGTCAGTTCGCTGAAGGTCAGATTTTTTCGTAACTTCTGCTTTGTAAGCTGCAACCGCTGCACGTTGTCCCTCGGACGTTATTTCATCAACACACGGATGCTCTGGCGCAAGCACCATGTAAGTCGCACCAAATAGAGTGTCTGGTCGGGTTGTGAAAACCCAGATTGAATCTGTCTTTCGCTCGCTTGCTGACTGGATGAAAGCATCAATTTCCTCAAAGTTGATCACGTCAGGATCAGACTCCGTTGAGTTTTTAGGAACTTCCAGGACAGGCTTGGGACGACCTTCTAGGCCAAAACAAACATAAGCCCCTTCACTTTTTCCAATCCAGTTGCGCTGCATTTCCTTCAGCGAATCAGTCCAGTCAATCGTGTCGAGGTCGGCCAATAGTTTCTCGGCGTAAGCGGTGATGCGAAGCATCCATTGACGCATCAGCTTGCGGACAACAGGAAATCCACCAACTTCGCTTTTACCATCCACAACTTCTTCATTCGCCAAAACTGTTCCAAGTTGTTCGCACCACCAAACCGGAGCTTCCTTGACATAGGCAAGCCGTTTGGAGTCACGAAAAATTCGACGGTTTGATTCAAGAGTTTCGAGTTCGGCCTTATTGGTAGTTGAAAATGGCAAACGCAATCCAGCCGGATATGTCAGCGTCTCAATCGGCTCGGCCTTCTTCGTCGCCGGATTGAACCACGAGTTGTAGAGCTTGAGGAAAATCCATTGCGTCCACTTGAAATAATCCGGGTCGGTGGTGGCGAGTTCGCGCGACCAGTCGTAGCTGAAGCCGAGGCTTTTGATCTGGCGCGTGAAGTTGGCGATGTTCGCCTCCGTCGTCACGCGCGGATGCTGTCCGGTCTTGACGGCGTATTGCTCCGCGGGCAAGCCGAACGAATCCCAACCCATCGGATGCAGCACGTTGAAGCCGCAGGCGCGGCGGTAGCGCGCGAGAATGTCCGTAGCCGTGTAGCCCTCTGGATGTCCAACGTGCAGACCCGCACCGCTCGGATACGGGAACATATCGAGGATATAGAACTTGGGTGGAAGCTGGGTCGCGGCCACTTTGCCAGACACATTGTGGCGGACGGCAAACGGATGCTCCATTGGCACGGCATCGCCGGGATTGAACGCGCGGAAAGCCTGTTGTTCGTCCCAAGTCTGCTGCCACTTGGGTTCGATCAGATGAAACGGATATTGTCGGCGACTGCTTGCCATAGAGCCGGAGATATTGCGGAAAGTGGCTGGCGCGGGCAATGTCAGATTTTCCGCGTCGGCATTGGCGCGAAACTTTCCGCCCGCCGCCGGGTTAATACCTTCGTGCAGAACGACACCACCCAAAAGCCGCCCGGCTGGCTGCGCGTTGTCGTTTTGGGTCGTCACCCCCGGCGCACATTCGTCCGGTTGGTTGTGCTAGGCGTGCTTTGCTTCGTCGTTTTCAAATTCATCCTCCTTCCCATCCGCATCTCCGGCGAAAGCATGTCGCCGACCTACCGCGACGGCCAATTCAACCTCGTCAACCGCCTCGCCTACCTCCGCCACGAACCGCAGCGCGGCGACGTCGTCTCCATTTCGCTCGCCGGGCCGAGCGTCATGTTCATGAAGCGCATCATCGCCCTGCCCGGCGAGACCGTCGCGTTCGCCGCCGGCCGCGCCCTCGTCAACGGCCAGCCGCTCGCCGAGCCTTACCTGAAACTACCCTGCGATTGGAATCGCCCGCCCGTCACGCTCGGCGCGGACGAATACTTCGTCCTCGGCGACAACCGCTCCATGCCCATGCGCGATCACACCTTCGGCGTCGCCGCGCGCCGGAAAATCGTCGGCAAAGTCCTGCTATGAAAATCATCTCCCGCCTCGTCCTCCTCGCCGCGCTGACCGCGCTCGGCTTCTGGCTTTGGACGGTTTTCTTTCCCAGCCCGGAGAAAGTCATCCACCAGCGCCTGACCGAACTCACCGCCACCGCCACTTTCGGCACCAAGGACAGCGCCATTGCGCGCGGCCTCAAGGCGCAACGGCTCGCAAACCTTTTCAGCGCCGACGCCCAACTCATCTTCGACGCGCCCGGCGTCGGTCAGCGCATATTGACGGGGCGCGAGGAAATCCGCGAGACCGCCGCCGCCGGGTTTCAGTCCATGCCTTCGCTCGCCGCAGAATTTCTGGACGTGAGCATCCGCGTCGCCGTTGACCGTCGCGCCGCCGAGGTGAGTTGCACCGCCAAAATCCGCTCCGGCGACAACAAAGATTTCGGCGTGCAGGAGATGAAGTTCGTTTTCAAGAAAATTGAGGGCAAGTGGCTCATCGCGCGCGTCGAGACGGTAAAGACTCTTTCCTGACCGCGCTTTCCGCTCGCCATCGCCACGCGCAGATGCTTGATTCTGCGCGTGACAACTCTGCTCATCGCCACGCGCAACGCCCACAAGGTCGGCGAAATCCGAGCCATCCTCGGCGAACAATTCCGCTA
>JAPLTZ010000083.1 GCA_026397895.1 Verrucomicrobiota bacterium
GAATGCACCGTTTGAGGTGTACTGATTGATCTGGATGGTTGCATTGGCTGGATCGCCGTACTGGTTGAAGTCCAAGGGTCCGGTAACGCCCCCGAAATCAATCTCCGTACCTGCATTGAGGAGAGCCAGGCAGTCGGCATACGTGGTGCACTTCTCGCCACCGTTGCCCGCTACGTCGGCGAGTGCGCCGGCGATTTGTGATTTCGATAGTGCTTTAGCCATATTTTTGGTTTGTGTGTTGTGGTTTTGGTTGATGTTAGTGTTACAAACAGTCCCGTGACTTGGCGGTAGTTAAAGCAGTTCTAAAAAGCCGCGCAAGGGAAAAATCGCATTTTTCTTCCAAAAAGTTTTGGCCGCGCCCGCCCGGAAACCCAGCACGGGCTTGACTTGGCCGGGGGTTTTCCCAACATCGCAGTGTGAGTCTCTTCACCATTGACTGCGGTTTCCGCTACGACATCGTCCGCAAGATTTTTGAGGGCGGCATGGGCATCGTCTACGAGGCGGAGCAGCACGGCGCGCGGCAATTCATCAAGCGCGTCGCCATCAAGGTCGTCCGGCAGCACTACGCCACCCAGCAGGAGTTCATTGATAATTTCATCGGCGAGGCCAAGCTCGTCGCCGACCTCATCCACACCAACATCGTCCAGACCTACCACCTCGGCGAGGTGCGCGGGATGTATTTCATCGCGATGGAACTCATCCGCGGCGTGAACCTTGAGCAGTTCACCCAGCAGCTTCACGAGCGCAACCGCATCCTGCCGCGCGAACTCGCCGTGTTCATCACCAGCCGCGTCGCGCGCGGGCTCGCCTACGCGCACGCCAAGACCGACAAGGACGGCCGCCCGCTCGGCATCGTCCACCGCGACGTGAGCCTGAAAAACATCATGATCGCCTTCGAGGGCGACGTGAAGCTCACCGACTTCGGTATCGCCAAGGCCAAGGGTTTTCTCGCCGACAAGGAAGGCGAGGTCGTGGCCGGCAAGGCGGATTACATGAGCCCGGAGCAGGCGGATTTCAAAGTCACCGACAAACGCTCCGATGTTTTTTCCGCCGGCGTCGTGTTGGCGCACTTGCTCTTGGGCCGGAATGTTTTCAAAGCCGAAACACCCGAGGAATCCCGCCAACGCATCATGACGATGCCCGTCCCTGATTTCCGCCAACTCGACAGCCGCATTGACGACCCGCTCAACGACATCCTGCAAAAATGTCTCGCTCGCGACCTCAACCAGCGCTACGCCACCGCCGACGAACTGATGACCGCGCTCGAATACTACATCTACCGTGCCGGCTACGGCCCGACCAACGAGACGCTCGGCAAATTCATCCGCGAACTCTTCGTGGAGGAGGCCGCCGTCAAGTCGCCGGCCAGCCGCGGCGGCACGATGAAATTGCCAAAGCCTGATTCCATGAAGCGCAAATCCTCCTCCACGGTCACGTTGGGGCTGGTTCAGACCAGTTGCTCCGCCAACTCGGACGCGAACCTGAAGAAGACCCTCGCCGCCGTCGAACGCGCCGCCAAGTCTGGCGCAAACATCGTCTGCACCCAGGAACTTTTCCGCTCGCAATACTTCTGCCAGAGCGAAGACCACGAGCATTTCAAGCTCGCCGAAAAGATTCCCGGCCCGACCACCGACGCCTTCCAGAAGATCGCGAAGAAGCACAAGTCCGTCATCATCGCCTCGCTGTTCGAGCGGCGCGCGTCTGGCGTCTACCACAACACCGCCGCCGTCATTGACGCCGACGGCGCGTTCCTTGGCGTGTATCGCAAGATGCACATCCCCGACGACCCGTTGTTCTACGAGAAGTTCTATTTCACGCCCGGCGACCTCGGCTTCAAGGCGTGGAAGACCAGGCACGGCAAGCTCGGCGTGCTCATCTGCTGGGATCAATGGTATCCCGAAGCCGCGCGCCTCACCGCCATGCAAGGCGCGGAGATTCTTTTCTACCCGACCGCCATCGGCTGGCATCCGAGCGAGAAAAAGATTTACGGCGAACGCCAGCACGGCGCGTGGGAACTCATCCAACGCTCGCACGCCGTCGCCAACGGCTGCTACGTCGCGTCCGTCAACCGCATCGGCCACGAGAAGATTGCTGGCGTGGGCGGCGACGGTCTGGAATTCTGGGGTCAAAGCTTCGTCGCCGGCACGTCCGGCGAAATCATTTCCAAGGCCAGCACGAACAAAGAGGAAACCCTCCTTGTGCCCGTGGACTTGGCCAAGGTGGACACCACTCGCACCCACTGGCCCTTCCTCCGCGACCGGCGCATTGATGCGTATGGCGGGCTGACCAAGCGGTTGATTGATTAGGGCTGTTATTCATGCTGGCAACATAGAGTCATGCACTCATGGAAATCGAAATGCTGATTCAGAAAGCCGAAAGCGGCGACGAAAACGCTCAATACGAATTGGGCGACGCATATTATTACGGTGTCTGCGGTGAAGATGACGAAGAAGTAAAAAAAGACACAAAGCAAGCGGTTGAGTGGTATCAAAAAGCCGCAGAGCGAGGTCATGTAGAAGCGCAAACAAGATTGGCTTGGATGTATCAGTATGGAAAGGGAGTTCGGAAAAATCATAAGCAGGCTATTTTGTGGTATAAGAAATCTGCCGCGCAAGGGTCTGTTCCGGCCCTGCTGCATTTGGGTGAAACGTATGAGGCGATGTATTTGAAAGGCGTTGAGCAAAGCACGGATAATGCGGCTCAATGGTATCGCAAGGCAGCAAAACACGGAATCGTCTCTGCCCAACTCAAACTAGCTGAATTTGCAGAAGACTCCTCACCACAAGAGGCGGCGTATTGGCTGCAACAAGCGGCTAACGCCGATGATATTTTAGCTCAAGAGAAATTGGCTCGATGTTTTGAACATGGGATTGGTGTTCCTAAAAATGAGGCTGAGGCTTTTCTATGGTATTTAAGTGCCGAGAAGCTGGACCACGAAAGCGGAGGATATTTTGACGTAGGAAGGTGTTACGCCTTCGGAATAGGAATAAAGAAGAATCCGAAAGAGGCGTTAAAGCGGTTGTTGCCAATTGCTAATCCGAAAACGACCGGAGCGCTTATACGAATGGCTTGTGCCCAAGTATGTGTGGCCAAAGTTTATTTGGACGCTGAAAATGGCGAGCCAGACTTAATTGAGGGATATGCTTGGTGTAGCTTGGTTGCAACATATGCTCGCGATTGGAACATGATGTCTCGTGAATCAGCGTTGGATATTATGAGCAATTTGGAAGAGCAGCTCACAAAGGATCAATTACAACAGGCACAAAAGCGTTCCGGAGAGTTGTTCGTTCCAGAAAAGGAAATCCACAAAAGACTTGGCGACGTTACTCCTTATTAAATCTACCATTGATTATCCACGCGTCTCCGCGTCTCTGCGGTAAAATCCGCTTGCAATGAAGACCACGCAAACCATCCTCGACGAAATCCTCGTGGACGTCCGCAAGGAACTGGCCGAGGCGCAACGCCTGCGTCCGCCCGCGGAGTTGCGCCGCCGTGTGGCTGACGCGCCGCCGGTGCGCTCCATGAGCGCCGCGCTGCGGTCGGGCTTCGGGCTTATCGCCGAAATCAAGGAGCGTTCGCCGAGTCAGGGTGAGATGCGCAAACACAACGTCGCCGCCGCGCCCGCCGCTTACGAAGCCAGCAAGATTGTCCGAGCCATCTCTGTGCTCACCAACGCCAGCCATTTCGGCATGCGGATGCAGCACCTCGAAGGCGTGCGCCAATCCTCCACCAAGCCCGTGCTGCGGAAGGATTTCATTTTCGACGAGTATCAGGTGCTGGAAGCCCGCGCGTTCGGCGCGGACGCCATCCTGCTCATGGCCAATCTGCTCGATGCCGATGAGATGAAACGCCTTTACGCCGTCACGCGCGAGTTGGGCATGGAAGCGTTATTCGAGTGCCATGACCGCGAGCAGATCGCGCAAGTCCCGGCGGGCGCGGTGATCTACGGCATCAACAGCCGCACCTTCGCCGTCGGCAGCGGTCAATACGCCGAGGCGCGGGAAAAGCGCGCCGCCGGCGCGCAGCGCGACTTCACCACCGACTTGAGCCGCTTCGACATCGGCCAGCATCTGCCGCCGCACGCCGTGAAGGTGGCCGAGAGCGGCATCCATCCGTCCACCATCGCCGCCGTGCGCGACCAGCAGGGCTACCACGCCGCGCTCGTCGGCACGTCGCTGCTCATGGCGGAGCAGGGGATTGAAAGCGAACTCGCCGCCTTCGAGCGCGCCCTCGCGAAATGAAACCTGTCGTCTGGATCACCGGCGCGGGCGGGCTGATTGGCAACTACCTTGTCCAGACCGCCGCGCAATTTGCGTCGCAGTTTCAAGTCGTGGGGCTGACCCGCGCGCAGCTCGACCTCACCGACTACGCCGCCGTCCGCGCGGAATTTCAGCACCAGCAGCCGCAACTCGTCATTCATTGCGCCGCGATGAGCCGCAGCCCGGACTGCCAGCGCGACCCCGTGCTCGCGCGCAAGTTGAACACCGAAGTTCCCTCGCAGCTTGCGGGCATCGCGCTCAAAGTCCCGTTCGTCTTCTTCTCCACCGACCTTGTTTTCGACGGCCAAAAGGGAAACTACGTCGAGACCGACGCGGTGAATTCCATCAGCGTTTATGGCGAGACGAAGGCTATCGCGGAGGACATCGTGAGCCGGCATCCCTACCACCTCATCATCCGCACCGCGCTCAACGCGGGCGTCTCGCCGCCCGGCGACCGCGGCTTCGACGAACAGTTGCGGCTGATTTGGAAACGCGGCGAGGCGGCAAAATTATTCACGGACGAATTCCGCTGTCCGATTCCGGCGGCGGCGACGGCGCGGGCGGTCTGGGAGCTTGTGCAAAAGAAACAGACCGGCATTTTCCACGTCTGCGGCAGCGAAAAACTTTCGCGCCTTGAAATCGGCAAGCTGCTCGCCGCCCGCAGCCCGGAGCTGAAGCCGCAAATCATCGCCGACACGCTGAAGAATTATCACGGCGCGCCGCGCTCGCCGGATGTCTCCATGAACTGTGCCAAGGCGCAGGCCGTGCTCTCCTTCCCGCTGCCGAAGTTCAGCGAGTGGCTGGCGGCGCAATCGGCATGAGCGCCGCGCAGCCATATCGCGGCCGTCTTGCGCCGTCGCCGACTGGTTATCTGCACCTCGGCCACGCGCGGACGTTTTGGGCGGCGCAGGAGCGGGCGCGGGCGAACGGCGGCACGCTCGTCCTGCGGAACGAGGACTTGGATTCCACGCGCTACCAGATGGAATTCGTCACGACGATGCTGGAGGACTTGCGTTGGTTCGGTTTCGAGTGGCAGGAAGGACCGGATGTCGGCGGCGCATTTGGCCCCTACAACCAAAGTGAGCGGATGGCTTTCTACCGCGCCACGCTGGAGCAGCTTCGCGCCGGCGGTTTCATCTATCCCTGCACCTGCTCGCGCAAGGATATTCAGGCCGCCGTCCGCGCGCCGCACGCGGAGGACGACGACGAGCCGGTTTATCCCGGAACATGTCGGGACAAATTGCTCCCAACTCTCAACTCTCAACCTTCAACTCGCTTCTCCTGGCGCTTCCGCGTTCCCGATGGCGAAACGGTCGCCTTCACGGACGGAAGCTGCGGCGAACAGCGCTTCGTCGCGGGGCAGGACTTCGGCGACTTCATCGTCTGGCGGCGCGATGACGTTCCGGCGTATCAACTCGTCTGCGTGGCGGACGATGCGGCCATGCAGATCACGGAAGTCGTGCGCGGGGCGGACTTGCTCAAGTCCACCGCGCGGCAAATCCTGCTTTACCGCGCGCTCGGCCTGACGCCGCCGAAGTTTTTTCACTGTGACCTGATGCGGGACGAGGCCGGCGTGCGGCTGGCCAAGCGGCACGACGCCTTGAGCTTGCGGGCTTTGAAAGCGCAGGGCACGACGCCCGCAAGTCTGCGGCATAGCTGGCGGTGATTGTAATTATCTTGCGTCCGCGTGCGGGGCAGGAAATCTTGTGCGAATGTCGTCTGAACAGAAATTGAATGCCGCTGCCCGTCCCGGTTTGGACATCGCCGCGCTGGTCAATGCTCACGCCGGTAAAAATTACGAGTTGCACGCGGAGCACGTCAACCCCGCCAATGTCCGCACGCTGAAGACCATCGGCTTCGACCGTTGCTACACCCGCGCCGAAGGGCCGTATCTGTGGGACGTCGCCGGCGAGAAATACCTCGACCTGCTCGGCGGCTACGGCGTGTTCGGCCTGGGCCGCAACCATCCCGAAGTCTGCCGCATCCTCAAGGAATTCCTCGACACCGATTATCCCAGCCTCGTGAAGATGGAAGCGCCGCTGCTCTCCGGCTTGCTCGCGGCCGAGCTGAAGAAGCACATCCCCTACGAGCTGGACATGGTGTTCTTCACCAACTCCGGCGCGGAAGGCGCGGAGACCGCCATCAAATACGCCAAGTGCGCCACCGGCAAGCCCGCGATCATCCACTGCAAAAAATCTTTTCACGGCCTCACTACCGGCGCGCTCTCGCTCAACGGCGATGACAGTTTCCGCGACGGCTTCGGCCCGTTCCTGCCGGACTGCCGCGCGATTCCCTTCGACGACCTTGCCGCGCTGGAAGCCGAATTGAAGAAGGGCGACGTCGCCGGCTTCATCGTCGAACCGATTCAGGGCAAGGGCGTGAACATCGGTTCACCCGGCTATTTGCTCGCGGCGCAGCAGCTTTGCCGCAAGCACGGCGCGCTATTCATCGCCGACGAAGTGCAGACCGGCATGGGCCGCACCGGCAAATTCCTCGCGCTGGAACACGAAGGGCCGGGCATCGACCCGGACATCGTGCTGCTGGCGAAAACCCTTTCCGCCGGCTTCGTGCCTGTCGGCGCGG
>JAPLTZ010000397.1:0-12164 GCA_026397895.1 Verrucomicrobiota bacterium
GTCGAAGATGGTCTTGAACAGCAACCCCACCGGCGCGGTGCGCGTGTGGTCGGGCACGATGAGCAGAATCTTCTTGCCGCGATAATCGGCGGCGGGCAGCGCCTGCGCGACGAGGGCGGCGACCTGTGCGTCAGCGAGCTTGCCGGGGAACGCAGATTGGGAGATGGGATTCATACCGAAACATTAAACCACGGATGGACACGGATAAACACGGATGAAGGCAAAACGCGGAGGCGCAGAGCAAAACAATCTCTGCCACTCTTTGCGTTCTCTGCGCCTCTGCGTTTGGTTTTGTTATCCGTGTCCATCTGTGTCCATCCGTGGTTAAAAATCAGATTGTCTGCGACAGGTAGCCACCATCCACGCGGATGTCCGTGCCGGTGACGAACGAACTGGCCGCGTGGCTCGCGAGGAACACGCACGCGCCGACGAGTTCGCTGGATTCGCCGAAGCGGTTCATCGGCGTGTGACCCCAAATCGCTTTCGTGCGCGCGGTCGGCGTGCCGTCGTCGTTGAAGAGGAGCTTGCGGTTCTGCTCCGCCGGGAAAAACCCGGGCGTGATGGTGTTCACGCGCACGCCTTTGGTCGCCCATTCGCGCGCGAGAAATTGCGAGAGGTTCAGCACAGCAGCCTTGGCGGCGGAATAGCTGAACACGCGAGAGAGCGGCAGATGCGCCGACACGCTGGCAATGTTGATGATGCTGCCTTTCCCGCGCTGGCACATGCCCGGGCCGAACTCCTGACACGGCAGGAACGCGCCGCCGATGAGATTGAGGTCGAAGTTGGCGTTGAGCGCTTCGAGTGAAATATTCTCGAAAGGATTCTCCGCCGTGACGGTGACCTTGGGGTCGTTGCCGCCGGCGGCATTCACGAGGATCGTCGGCGCGCCGAGCGCGGCTTCAATCTGTTTGCGAGCTTTGGCGAGGCTTTCTCGCGAGGAAGCGTCGCACGAAACGAAGGCAGCCTTGCCACCCTTGGCTTCAATCGCTTTGACGCGCGCCTGACCGCGTTCTTCGTTGCGACCAAGCACGGCGACTTTTGCACCGGCTGCGGCCAAGCCTTCGGCCAGCGCGCCACCAAGCACGCCGGTCGCGCCGATGACGACCGCCACTTCACCCGAGAGATCAAACAGTTTTGCGCTCATAAATTTTAGCGTTGGATGCGGGCCGAACCGCCCTTGGCGAAAGCCTTCACCTGCTCCACCGTCGCCATCGTCGTGTCGCCGGGGAACGTGGTGAGCAATGCGCCGTGCGCCCAGCCGAGGTTCACGGATTCCTGCTCGCTCGCGCCGCTCAGCAGGCCGTAGAAAAATCCCGCCGCGTAGCCGTCGCCGCCGCCGACGCGGTCCACGACGTCGAGTTCGCACATCGGCGATTGGTAGGTCTTGCCGTTGATCCACGCCACCGCGCCCCAAGTGTGGCGGTTGGTGGAGTGGACTTCGCGCAACGTGGTGGCGACGGCTTTGACGTTCGGGAATTTCTTCACGGCCTTGTCAATGACCGCGTAGAACGCCGACGGGTCGAGCTTGGATTTGCTTTCCACGTCCTGGCCTTCGATGCCGAGGCCTTTCTGCAAATCTTCCTCGTTGCCGACGAGCACGTCCACGTTTTCAACGATGCGCGCGAGCACCTTCACAGCCTTGTCCTGACCGCCCCAGATGTCCCAGAGTTTCTGGCGGTAGTTCAGGTCGAACGACGTGATCGCGCCGCTGGCCTTGGCGGTCTTCATGGCTTCGATGATGAGTTCGCCGGTGGTCTCGGAAAGCGCGGCGAAGATGCCGCCGCTATGAAACCAGCGCACGCCGTTGCCGAAAATTTCTTTCCAATTGAAGTCGCCGGGCTTGAGCTGGCCGGCGGCTTCGTTGCTGCGGTTGTAGAAAACCACCGGGGCGCGCACGCCCTGGCCGCGATCAGAAAAAACCGTCGCCATGTTCGGGCCGTGGACGCCGTCGTGCTTGAACTTCTTGTAGAACGGCTTCACGCCCACCGCACGGACGCGCTCGGCGATGAGGTCGCCGATGGGGTAGTCCACCATCGCCGAAGCGATGCCGGTGTTGAGGCGGAAGCAGTCGGCGAGGTTGGCGGCGACATTGAACTCGCCGCCGCTGACGTGGATGTCGCAGTGCGTCGCCTTGCGGAACGGGATGATGCCGGGGTCGAGCCGGTGGACGAGCGCGCCGAGGGACAGGAAGTCCAGCGCGCCGGTTGAGGGGATGTTGAGTGCGGGTTTCATTTTCGATTTTTTTAAGGGTCAGTTACAGGACGATTTTTTTGAACTTCGGGACGAGCAGATGCATGGTCACCCACGCGGTGAGGTAAGCAGAGCCGCAAACCACAAACAGGATGCCGTAGCCGACTTCGATTTTGTGCAGTCCCTCGTAGTGGCTGAGCAGCACCCCCGCCGCGCGAGCGATGAGGATGCCGCCCACCGCGCCGGCCATGCCGCCGATGCCGGTGACGGAGGCGACGGCCTTCTTCGGGAACATGTCCGACACCGTCGTAAAGATGTTGGCCGACCACGCCTGATGCGCCGCGCAGGCGATGGCGATGGTGCCGACGGCGAACCAGGTGTTGATCGCCCCAAGACGCGACGCCAGGAGGACGACCAGCGGGAACAGGGCGAAGATAAACATCGCTCTTGGGCAGCCAGCCGCCGAAGATTGAACCGACGGTGGAGACGGTGTAAACGACCGCCACGGCGAAGGGCCAACTGATGACGCCGGGGATGTCGGACTCCTTGCCGGCGAATCCGGGATTGGCGGCCATGAAGGTTTGCACCTTGCGGGCGTTCTCGCCGGCGAGAAACGCGGGCAGCCAGAACAGGAAGAACCACCAGATCGGGTCGGTCAGGAACTTGCCGGCAAAGAACGCCCACGTCTGCCGAAACGTCAGGAGTTGAAACCACGAAACTTTTGCCTTCGCGACATCGGCTTTCTCGGCCTCCTGTTCGTCCACGTCACTGTGGATGAAATCGTATTCCGCCTGCGAGAGTTTGCCGCTCTGCAATTTCGCGGCGGGCGTGCCATACAGGGCATACCAGAAAGCAAGCCAGGTGAAACCGACCACGCCGGTGAGGATGAACGCCCATTCCCAGCCCCACGCTTTGGCGATGTAAGGCACGACGAGCGGGGCGACAATGGCACCGACATTCGCGCCGGAATTATAGAGGCCGGTGGCGAACGCGCGCTCCTGTTTTGGAAACCATTCCGCGATGGTCTTGTTGGCCGCCGGAAAATTGCCCGATTCGGTGACGCCGAGGGCCGCCCGCCAGAACCCGAAGCTCCATGTATGATGCCCGAAAGCGTGCCCGATGGCCGCAATGCTCCAGCCGATGAGCGACCAAGCGTAGCCCGATTTCGTGCCGACCTTGTCAATGATCTTGCCCGCCGCCAGCATGTCCAGCGCGTAGGCGATCTGGAAACAGATCACCACGGTGGAATAATTCAGCGCCTGCCCCGCCTTGTCCGCCCCGAACACGCCCGCCGCCGACAGCACGGGCTTGAGCAGGCCGAGCACGTTGCGGTCGAGATAATTGATGGTCGTGGCGGCGAAGACCAGCGCGCAGATTGTCCACCGGTGGCGGCCGATGTTTTCGTTCACGGAAGAGAAGCTCATTGATTTGGGCGTTTTGAATTGCGCCCGGCGGCGGCCACGCCGGGGAGGTTGAGGTAGCGCTCGGCGTTCGCGTAACAGATGTTGCGGACGAGCGGGCCGAGGAGTTTGTCGTCGTTGGGCAGCTCGCCGGCTTCCACGTCGCGGCCGATGAGGTTGCAAAGCGTGCGGCGGAAATATTCGTGGCGCGGATACGACATGAACGAGCGCGAGTCCGTGACCATGCCGATGAAACGCGAGAGCAGGCCGAGGTTGGAGAGCGCGTTCATCTGCTGTTCCATGCCGTCCTTCTGGTCGAGAAACCACCAGCCGGAGCCGTATTGAATCTTGCCGGGCACGGTGCCGTCCTGGAAGTTGCCGATCATCGAGGCGAAGACGTGGTTGTCCGCCGGGTTGAGGTTGTAGATGATCGTCTTCGGCAGCGTGTTGTCGGTGTCGAGCTTGTTGAGATACGCCGACAGCGTCTGCGCCTGCGGGAAATCGCCAATGGAATCGAAGCCGGTGTCTGGGCCGAGCTGTTTGAGGAGGCGCGCGTTGTTGTTGCGCAGCGCACCGAGGTGGAGCTGCTTCGTCCAGCCGCGTTTCGCATCAAGGTGGCCGAAGAAGATCATCATGTAGGAGGCGAACTGGCCGTGCTCCTGCGGCGTGACCGCCGCGCCTTTGCGCGCCTTGTCGAAAATCCCGGCGGCGGTCTTTTCGGAACAGAAGTCCGCGAAGCAATGGTTCATGCCGTGGTCGGAAAGGCGGCAGCCTTGCGTATGAAAATATTCGTGTCGCTTTTCCAACGCGCTGATGAAGGCGGAAAAGCTGTTCACGTCAATGTTGCTGGCGGCGGAAAGCTGCTCCAGCCATTGATTGAAACCGGCGGGCTGGTTGACCGCGAGCGCCCGGTCGGGGCGGAACGTGGGCAGCATCCGCGTGGGATGCCCTGCCCTGGCGAACACGCGGTGATGTTCCAGGCTGTCCGCCGGGTCGTCCGTGGTGCAGACGACCTTGACCTTGAACTTTTTCAGAATGCCGTGCGGCGTGAGCCTCGGAGTGGCGAGCTGCGCATTGGCCGCGTGCCAGATTTTCGCGGCGGTCTTCTCGCTGAGCAGTTCGCTGATGCCGAAGTAGCGCGCGAGTTCGAGATGCGTCCAGTGATACAGCGGATTGCGGAGCGTGTGCGGCACGGTGGCGGCCCAGGCCTGGAACTTCGCCAACGGGCTGGCGTTGCCGGTCACAAACTTTTCCGCGACGCCGTTGGTGCGCATGGCGCGCCACTTATAATGGTCGCCCGCGAGCCAGATGTCGGACAGGTCGCGGAACGGCGCGTTCGCCGCGACGACTGCGGGCGGGAGATGACAGTGATAATCGAAGATGGGTTGTTCCTCGGCGAACCCGTGGTAGAGCCGGCGCGCGGCCTTCGTGCCTAACAAAAAGTTTTCGTGGATGAATTTCATGGCGTTCCCCGCTCACCGGTCAACGGCTATTCTGGGGAAGTTTTGCCGGTTAAAAAAGCTAATTTTACCGGTGCTGGTGATGGTGGCGGTTTCGTTCTTGCGGGAAAAGGTTTCGGAAAAGCCGGCGGCATTCATGCGAGGTCGAGGGATTTCATCGCGGCGCGCATGTAGCCCAGCGCGTAGGCCATGCCGGCGTGCCACGGCGCAGCACACGCCAATAAAAAGTTGGGCCGGCTTGCGTCAGTGCGGCATCGCCTATGAATTCAACGCGCACCTACCCCGGTGGAACCCAAACCACCCACAAGTCCGGCCCAACCAATCTGTTTACGCCGCCTGCCGCCGGCGCACCCGCCGGGCTGCTGCGCAAATCCCCACCAACGAACCAAAAACAATCAACGCCCACGTCGCCGGCTCGGGAACAACCGAGATGTCCAATCCCCAACTCACCAGCGTGCTCTGGCTGCCGGACGACAAGTCCGCCAGAAACAACGTCCAGGTTCCGTTTGCAATATGGGAATTGAACACGCTCAGCGCCGTCGCGTTCCCATCCGGGGTGTAATTTTGCCCGACGTCGGTCGTCACATTTCCCGTGGCCCCGACACTCCCGATATCGCCCAGATAAAAACTGCTGCCACCAGCTATGTTCCCGCTCAACGTCACGCTGATGGTCGAACCCGAGTTGCCATACGCCCCCGGCCCGATGCGATCCAGCAAAATGGCCGTGGTCGTGCTCAAGTCCGCCGATTGCAGCACCAGATACCCATACAAATCCCCGTTGTAGCCGCCGGTGAGATTCAGCCGCACGGTCACATCGTTGATGGCGCTCGCATCCAGTCCGCCGAAGGTCTGGGACACGGTCATGCCCACCGGGCTGCCGTCGGCAATCACCTGTCCAATGTTCCAGTTATCGCTCACGACCATCGTCGCCGAAGCCGCGCCCGCCAGCGCCATCGCCATCAATCCGGTTAGGAGAATTTTGTTTTTCATAATCTGCTTTTTGGTTTCGTTCAATTGGGTTGGGGCATCAGGGTTTCAGGCGGTAAAAGCCGGCGGGGCCGCTCGGCGCGCCGGTGTCCGTGAAGTTGATCTGACCATAGGGTTGAGTGCTTGTGTCGTTGGCTGTGACGGTGGGCGTCAGGTCGGTCCAAGTGCTCAAATCGGTGGATTTCTGGATGGTGTAAGTCATCCCCGGCACACCCCAGAATACCAGCACGGCATTGCCGCTGCCGTTGAACGACAGTTCCGGCGTCTGCTGGTTCACCACTGCCGTGACAGCCACATTCACCGTGCCCACCGCCGTGCCGCCCTTGCCGTCGCTCACCGTGTAGGTGAAGCTGTCCGCGCCCACGGTGCTGCTGATGAAGGTGACATCGGTGCTGTTGGCGATTGCGACCGTGCCGTGCGCGCCTTGCGTGACGGCGCTGATCGTCAGCGTGTCGCCGTTCGCGTCCGTCGGAGGGAATTTGCCGCCGACAATCGTGAGGGTCTGCAACACGTTGCTCTGCGCGCCGAGCGCGATGGGAGTGACCACGACGGGATACGCATTGACGACCAGGTCCACATGGCCGGCCGCACCGGAAGTGACCGTGATGTAGGCATTCTTGTTCGCGCCCAAGGCAGTGCCGGTGATGGTCGGCGCGGCGAAGGTTCCGCTGTTGGCCAGCGTGCCGGTGCAATCCAACAGGCGATACGAGCCGGCGGCGAGCGCCGAGCCGGTGATGTTCAGGGTGATGGCGTTCGCGTTCAGGTTCAGGTCGCCCGCCACGCTGATTTTGCCCACGGTGACGGCGGTGCCATCGGCTTTGAAGGTGAGCAGCGCGCCGGAATTAAGCGTCACCGACTTGCCGGTGGCATCAATGTGCGCCGTGCCGGAAACAGTGACGGCTGCCAACGTCTGCACCGGTCCACTGCCCGTGATGGTGTAACCGGACGGCGTGATGCCGGAGACATCAAAGGTGGCGCCGTCGGCGATGCCGATGCGCGGGGTGTTGGCAATTGAACCGGAACCGCTCAAAGCCAGCTTGCCGGCGTTGACTGTCGTGTTACCCGAATAGGTGTTGACGCCCGTCAAAGTCTGGGTGGCACTGCCGGTTTTTGTAATATCAACCCGCTTGCTGTTGACGGTGTCGCCATCCTGGATGACCCCCGTAAAAGTCGCATCCGTCCCGCGCGCGCCAACCGTGTAACTCAGACCGATTCCCACGCTGCCGGCGGTGCCCATGGAGAGAGTGCCGGAACCCGAGAGCGCTCCGAGATTCCAACCGCCGCCGTTGCGCGACGAGACGCTGCCGAGGACGTTAAACAGCGCGTTGTCACTGCCATTCGCCCAGGTGGTGGTGCTGCTTCGATCCACCATGGATGAACCCGCACTGACCACTACGGTTCCGTAAAAGTTTTGGAGCTGTTTGGTGGTGGCATTCAGGTTCACGTTCTGACCGCCGCCATTGTCAAGCGTGAGAGTCTGATCCGCGCTGCCCGTGAAGGCGCTGCCGATGCCGCCGCTGGCGTTCGCGTTCTGAATGGTGACATTTGCACTTGCTCCGACGACCGTAATTGGAGCCGAAAAGGCACCGCTGCCGACTCCTGACCCGGCTAGATTTGTTGTGCCGTTTTCAGAGTAAATGCCGCTCCCACCGGCGGCGGTGTTGTTAAAGTTGATCTTTCCTTCCTTATTGGTGATGGCCGTGAACGTATTGGCGGCAGCCAAAGTAAGAGTGCCGGCACTGCCGGTCTTGCTGACAATGCCCGAAGCGATCGCGTTGTTGATGGTCATGTTGGCGCCGGTGGCAGGTGACCACCAGTTGCGGGTGGCTACAGTCATTCCGCTCGCACCCACTGAAATGGTTCCGGAAAGCACGGTAGCGTTACCATTGTTGCCGCTGATGGTGCCACCGTCCACCGTGACGTTGTTCGCGAGAGTCACGCTGTCCACGGCCAGTTCGCCGCCGGTGTTCACCGTCACCGCGCTGCTGCCCAGCGCCGTCGCGACGCCGGCTTCGGTGACGCCGCCGTTGACGTAGAGATTGCCGGTGAAGCCGGCATTGGCGGCTTGCAGCCAGAGACCGTAGCTGCCGCTGTTCGTCAGCGAACCGCTGCCGGTCAGCAACCCGGCCGTGCCCAAAATCAGGTCGTTCGCTGTGTTGGCGTTATGGATCGTTCCACCCGCAGCACCAACCGTGATGGTGTGCGTATCAATGATTGCAGTGACCGCAGAAGCGGACATGGCCAGTGTGCCACCCTGCAAAGTGATGCCCGAGGCGCTCGCGCCAAGGTTGTTATCGGCGCTCCACACAATCGTGCCGTTGCTGACGACCGTGCCGCCGGTGTAGGTGTTCGCGCCGGAAAGAACCAGCGTGCCGCTGCCGGCCTTGGTCAGCCCGGACGACCCGGCGACCACAGCCGCGACGGCGGCGCTCTTGCCGGTGCCGAGCGGGTTCACGGTGATGGTGGGCGCGGCGCCGGCCAACGTGAGCGTGTTCGCGGGCGTGGCATTGTTGGAAATCGTCAAACTGGCTGCCGTGCCGGTATCGGTGTCACCGAAGACGAGATTGCCGATGGTGCGGGCGGAATCCAAATTGACCGTGGCATCCGCTGTGATGTCCAACTGGCTGAAGTCGGCGGTTTGGCCGCTGCCGGTGGCGATACAATTGTTCAACCAATTGGCCGTCGTGCTCCAGAAACCGCCCGCCGGGTTGTTCCACGCGGTGGTGGCAAAGATGGACGCCGTGAGACCGGCAGGCTGCGTCAGCGTGTAATTGCCAGCGCCAGCTCCACCGAGGGTGGAAGTGGAGGTCACCGCGTAGGGCCCGCCCACCGCTGAACTGGCAAAAGTCCCGGACAGACTCAAGGTCACGGTATCTCCGTTTGTCACGCCGTTGAGCGTGCCGGTGATGACGGCAGCAACGGTGCCGTCAGAGAGTTTGTTTTGCGCGGCGGCGCTGTCCACGGTCAGGGCTTTGGCCGTAACGGTGTTTCCGCTCGCCGTGGTCGCCACCATGACCGTCGGAACTCCGAAGCTGGTCAGGATGATATTTGCGGAATTGAAATTGCCGGAAACCGGCGCATTGGTCGTGAGGCGGACATACAATGTTCCGCTCGCGCTGCCGCCGGACTGGCTGATTGTGGCGGTGCTGCCATAGGTCGAACCACTGCTGGAGATTTCCAGCGAGCTGTTGGTGCTCGTGGCAGTGATGTCCACGGTGAGTCCCGAACCCGTCACCGCAACACTCTGCGCGCTGGAGGCCGCGCCGTAGGTGGTGGTGAGCCCGGCCGGGAATGTAGCCGGGGCGCTGATGCTGCTCGAAGCGTTTGCCCATTGGGCATACAGCGTGGTATTGGCAGCGATGGCGAACGTGCTGCTGACGAGACGATGTGTGCCCAGACCATCCGCCTGCGTGTTCCAGCCGTCAAAAGTGTAACCGCTCTTGGTCAAAGTCCCGGTGTTGTCCAACACCGTCACCGTCGCGCTGGGATTGTAGGGATTGTTGCTGTCGGTCGGCACCGTGCCGCCGTCACTGCCATTGCCATCGTAGGTCACGCTGTAGGTCGCACCGACCTGCACACTGACCGCCGTGTCGGTGGCGACAAGATTGAGCAGGTAGGTTGTTCCGCCCAGGGTGATTCGCTGCCAGGTGCCGCCGCCGGTGAACTGCCAGGTCGGAGCGCCCGTCGTCAACCCCGAGGCGGCGGTAATGATATTGAAGGAGTTGCCGACGGTGAGGGTGGTCAGAAGATTGGTGGCCAGTGTGACGTTGATGGTGCCGCTCACCGAAGCCGCCTTGGTGACGGCGAGCAGGTCAGCCCCCGCATCCACGAGGTCGAATTTCAAAGTCGCCCCGTTGGCAATGGTCAGGCCGGCGGTCGCAAAGCTGGCCTGCTGCTGGAGGTTGAAGGTGCTCTTGAACCCGTCTCTCATGTCAAAGGTCTGGGCCCCCAGATTCAAGGTCGCCCCGGCCGTGCCGGCGATGGTATCGCCCGCGCTGATGGTGGTGGTGCTGCCCGGCTGCACGGCCAAAGTGGCGGTGCCGCCGAACGAAATGGCCGTGTTGCTCAACGAACCACCCGTGAGTTTCAGGATGCCGGCATTGATGGTGGTGGTGCCGGTGTAGAAATTGACACCCGAAAGCGTCAAGGTGCTCGCGCCGTCCTTGATGAGGTTGCCGGAGGTGGCCGTGCCGCCGTTGGTAATGGTTCCCGAAATCGCGACATTGCCGGTCCCGTTGATAGTCAAGGTGCGGGCGGTGGCGCCTTCGGAAAGATTCACCGCTCCGCCGAAGGTGGTCAGCGCGGAGTTGTTGACGGTGAGGATGCGGTTGCCGCCTGAATTGAGCAAGGTGCCGTTAACCGTCAGGTTCTGTGAGCCAGCGATCATTGCGTTGCCGGTGGTCACGGCAACCAAGGTGATGCCACTGGAAATGGTGCGGGCGCTGCTCGTGGCCGCCAGTGTCGGCGTAGTGGAACTCGTTCCACCCATGGTCAGCGTGACCCCGTTGAGCGCCGTGTCAATGCCGAGATTCAGCGTGCCGTTTATGAGTTCCTTGACGCTAGTGCCGCCCCAGCCGCCCGCACCGTTCATAGTGACAATCGTGCCGCCCTGAATGCTAAAGCCCATCGCGACGCCGCTGCCGGCACCGCCATTAAAAATAATATTACCACCGCCAGTCATGGTAATCGCCTTGTTGTTGCCTTGGTTCGACACATTCGCATTGAGTGTCAGCGTCCGGCCCGAGGCGACATTCATGCCACCGAATGCGGCCGTTGCCCAACGAAGAAAACCGCAGGGGGCAGTGGCGGTGCCGATGGTCACATCCGCTGCCGCCGCCGACATATCCACCTCATAGGTGGTGTTCAAACCGAGCGTATATGTCGTGCTACTTGCGTTGGCACCTATACCAATTCCGACATTACCGCCGATTGTGGTGAACTGGAGGCTGCCGCCAGTGGTGTTGGCGCCAAGGTTGGCGATTGTAAGAGGTGCTGTAATCGTGCTGTCGAACAAGCCGATGTCAGCACTGGTCGGGGCAACGGCGCCGACCCAAGAACCTGTATCGGAAATTCTGGTCGTGTTGTTGGCCTTGGTGATGGTTGCCGCCTGCGCGCTGGGATGAATAACCAGCGCCGCCAGCAGCAGCGAGAGAGAGGTGAGACGTGTGAACATACGATTCGGTTGGAGTTGAGTTGGATTCATAGGTCTGGGCTTCTAAAACATTCGTTGATTTCGTGTTCGTCCCGCCCGGACAACGGCGTTTTGCCTGCAATTTTGACGCACAAAGCCGGGCTTGATTGTGAAATAATACCTCACCGAGTTGGCGATTTGATATAGCCATTAATGGTTAGACGCGGGTGATCCTTCGACTGGTTGACGCGAAGGGAATGCCGGACGGAAAACCCCCGTGAAGTTCCAAGCAATGGGGGGTATGTATCTTGCCGCGCCGTCCGGGAGAATCATTCTTTTCCAAGTTCACCTGCCGCCGCGCGGCCAACGAGAAACACCCACGTGGCCAGAAGTTGAACGGCCATACCGCCCGCCCGCAAATCAAGAAATCCGCAGATAAGCTCCCTGTCGGATGAGCCAAAGACATCACCACATCCACCGGCGGATGGACGATGACGGTCTTGACCGGAGATTCAACCGCGCATCAGGGCGTGACGCGGGTCTGGAGGGCGGATTCTCTGCCGGCTTGAAAAGCCGCGAGGTTGTCTTTGGTGATCGGCCGCGAAGGGATGAGGATTTTTCCGGCGGCCAACTGCGTTTTGTCGCCTTGCAGATATTTGCCCATGCGGACGATGGATTGCCGGCCAAACTCGATGGGGGACTGGACAATCGTGCCGTAGATGTCGCCGGCAGCAATCCCGGCCAGCGTGTTGGTGTCTTCATCGAAGCAAACAATCTTCACCTGCCCCGCCTTGCCCGCGCCGCGCACGGCGGTGAGAACGGCCGGCCCGTCGTAGCTGTAAAGACCGACCATGCCCGCAAGGTCGGGATATTTCACCAACGCCTCCTGCGCGTTTTTAAGGGCAACGGCGCTTTGCTTGCCATCCGCCAGCGTGTCCACAATCTGAAGATTCGACCCGGCCAGGGCGTCTTGAATGCCGTGAATACGGTCTTTCG
>JAPLTZ010000397.1:12264-12999 GCA_026397895.1 Verrucomicrobiota bacterium
TCTTTCGAGTTTTCCGCACTCGAATGGCCGACGAATAAAACTGCTTTGCCTCCCTGGGGCAACGCGGCCTTGAGGAGTTCCGCCGCCTGCTTTCCGGCCGCCGCGTTGTCCGTGCCGATGTAGCAGGTGCGCCGGCTTTTTTCCGCGTCGCTGTCCGCACAGACCAGCAGCGTTTTGGCGGCGGTCTGGTTCAGAAACTCCGTCTGGGTTTCGGCGTCAATCGGGCTGATGGCGATGCCGTCCACGCCCGCCGCGATGAGGTCGCTCATGATTTCCTGCTGCGCCGCCGCCGTGGGATTGGGATTGGTGGGAGCGCGGAAATCCACCTCCACGTCCCCGGCTTGCCGCACGCCGAAATCGCAACCCAGCTGGACAATGGACCAGAATTCGTTCTTGGGACCGTTGCAGACAAAGGCCAGCCGCAATTTTTTTTGCGCCACGCCATTCCCGGGCACGGGGTTTTTCTTGTCGCAACCCAGAAACAGCGCGGCGACACCCAAAGTCAGAATAAGCGTGCAAGTTTTTTTCATAATTTGATTGGTAGAATTGGCCTACAACTTCATTCCTCTGCACCCGCCGACCGGAGACCGGAGACTATTCCCGGCACCGAATCGTGTCAATGTCATCGGATCAAGGCTTTTGGTTGTTGCCAAAACAATATCCCATCGCCCGGGCGGCTTGATATAGCCATTAATGGCTAGACGCCGCGATGGTCCGCAGATCCATCAAAACCCA
>JAPLTZ010000268.1 GCA_026397895.1 Verrucomicrobiota bacterium
GCTGATTTTGCGCGGGCGTTACACGCCGATTGATCTGGGCTGGGCGGAGTTTTCCAAAGCGGGCCGGCCGGAGCGGCATCATTTCATGCAGCTCGCCGGCGCGGGGCTGGATGCGCGGGCCATCGAACTAGTGGACGGGCGGCAGAAGAAAAAGATCGGGCCGCTGGCTTATGTGGTCGCGGGCTTGAAGGCGTTGCGCGAGCCGCAGCCGCGCATCACGGTGGCGGCGGACGGCAAGACGCTCGCGGGCGAGCTGGTGCTGATCGGCAACGGAAGGTTTTACGGCGGGCGGCTGGAAATTTTTCAAGACGCGGACCTGCGCGACGGCCTGCTGGACGTGGTGGTGTTTCCGCGCGTGGGGATGATGGCGGCCTTGGGCCACGCGCTGCACGCGGCGGTGTTCCGGCGGCTGCCGCAGGCTGGCGTGCTGCGGTTGCGCGCGGCGGAGTTCACGGTCGCCGCCGCGCCGGGCGCGGGGTTTGAGCTGGACGGTGAATTCGCCGGCCGGTTGCCGGCAAGGTTCGGCGTGGAAAAGGAACGGCTGCGGGTCATCGTGCCGTGAGTTGATGAGCGCGTCAAAACCATCTTCTCGCAATCCCTGGGCATGGATTCCGTCGCTCTACCTCGCGGAGGGGCTGCCCTACGTGACGGTCATGACGGTGGCGGTGATCATGTATAAGGGGCTGGGCATCTCGAACACGGACATCGCGCTTTACACGAGCTGGCTGTATCTGCCGTGGGTCATCAAGCCGCTGTGGAGTCCGGTGGTGGACTTGCTGCGAACGCGGCGGTGGTGGATCTGGACGATGCAGCTCGTCGTCGGCGCGGGCCTCGCAGGCGTGGCGTGGACGATTCCAACGACGCACTTCTTTCAATACACGCTCGCGCTCCTCTGGCTGGTGGCATTCAGCTCGGCGACTCACGATGTCGCGGCGGACGGGTTTTACATGCTGGCGAATTCCGAGCGCGAGCAGGCGCTGTTCTCTGGCGTGCGCAACACGTTCTATCGCGTGGCAAACATCACGGGGCAAGGTTTGCTGGTGATGCTGGCGGGAACGCTTCAGGAACGCACGGGCAATCTTGCGTTCGCGTGGTCGGTGGCGTTCGGCACGCTGGCGGGCTTGCTGGGCTGCCTGGGAATTTATCACTGGCTTGTGCTGCCGCAGCCGGCGGGCGACCGGGCGGGCGGTAGTGGGAAAAAGTTTTTGTCGGAATTTCTGGCAACGTTCGCGGCATTCTTCCGCAAGCCGGGGCTGGGGCCGCTGCTGTTGTTCCTGTTGTTCTACCGCTTCGCCGAGGCGCAACTGGTGAAAATGGTCGCGCCGTTCCTGCTGGACGCGCGTTCAGCTGGTGGGTTGGGGCTGACGACGAGCGAGGTGGGTTTCACCTACGGCACGGTGGGCGTGACCGCGCTGATGGGCGGCGGCTTGCTCGGCGGTTTTGTGGTGGCGTGGCGCGGGTTGAAGTTCTGGCTGTGGCCGATGGTGTTCGCGATGCATCTGCCGGACGCGGTGTTTGTGTGGCTGGCTTACGCGCAGCCGCAGAATCTTTTCGTCATCGGCGCAGGCGTGGCGGTGGAGCAGTTCGGCTACGGATTCGGTTTTTCGGCCTACATGCTCTACATGATTTATGCGGCGCGGGGCAGGCACGCAACGGCGCATTACGCAATCTACACGGGGGTCATGGCGCTGGGCATGATGCTGCCGGGGATGTGGAGCGGTTGGTTGCAGGAGCAGATCGGCTACCCGCATTTTTTCGTGTGGGTGTTGCTGGCGACCATCCCCAGTTTCGCGGTGGTGCGAATGATTCGCCTGGAGGCGGAGTTTGGAAGGAAGGGTTGAGCGGGCTGCACATTTCCCAGCCCGCATTTTGCAACAAAAAGAAACGGCCGGGCTCGAAGCCCGGCCCGGAAAAGTTGCAGACCGTTTACCGCGCAAGTTGCAGCGCGATTTCCTTGTCGATCTCAATGGCGAGATCGCGATTGGCGCCGCCATAGCTGCCGCGTGATTGAACGGCGACCGCAGTCAGACGAGACTCAATGGCTTCAACCCGAATCCAAACGGTGCTTTGCTTAACCTTGCCTTCAAGGACGCGCACGTCGTTGGTCTGATTATAGAGCGAGCCAGCGCTGGCGATAGCACCATTGCGGGCGAGGACGTCTTTGGCGGCAGCGAAAACCTGATCCGAAGAGCGCTCGTATCTGGCTTCTACACGATCTTTAAGGAAAGGCACTGCGGCCTTCTTTGTGCCGCCGACGGTGTTGATGCAGCCGGCAATCACAACAGATATTCCGACCAGCGCGAGGAGTGAAGAAATTTTTGTTTTCATGGGGCAATGCAATCAGATTTGGTTTGGGCGTCAAGTCTCATTAAGGCAAAAGGCCGAAACTTTTGTTTCGGCCTTTTTTGAAAAATCTGGCGGCAACCTACTCTCGCGGAAGCTATACAACCACTACCATTGGCAAGACTGAGTTTGACGGCCGTGTTCGGGATGGGAACGGGTCGGGCCTCAGCTTTATGACCACCAAAAAAATTTAAAGAACATTTTGTGTTCTCTGAAAACTACATACAGACCTCTCGGGCAAATCCATTCGCGAGTTAAATCGCATTTTTCTTAAAAAGAAAAAGCAATCAAGCCGCACGACCGATTAGTATTAGTCCGCTGAAAGGATTACTCCTCTTACACGCCTAACCTATCAAC
>JAPLTZ010000106.1:0-1604 GCA_026397895.1 Verrucomicrobiota bacterium
AGCCGTCGGGGTTCGGCAGGATGGTCTGCACCGAGACTTTGCCGAAAGTCTGTTCGCCGAGCACGACGGTCTCCCGCCGCGAATCCTGCAGACAGCCCGCCACGATTTCCGCCGCACTGGCACTGCCAAGGTTCACGAGGATGACGAGCGGCAACGGCTTGCCGTTCTGGTCGGTGAGTTCATCGCCCTGCCCCATCGCGCGGTGGGTGGAATTGTTCAGCGGGTTGCGGCCCTCGGTGCTGACGACGAGCCGGCCGCGCGCGAGGAATTTTCCGCAGACTTCCACCGCCTGGTCGAGCAGGCCGCCGGGATTCCAGCGCAGGTCGAGAATCAACGCCCGCATCCCCTGCGCCTTGAGCTTTGTCAGCGCGGCCTCGAGTTCCGCGCCGGTCTTCTCGCTGAACTGCACGAGCCGCACATAGCCGACCTTGTCCGCGCCGAGGGGAAATTCCTTTTTGCTGTTCACGTCCTTGACCATGTCGATGCTGATGACGGCGCGCTTCAGTTTCAGGTCGAGCGTCACCTTGGTCGAGGGCCGGAAAAAGCTGACGGCGACTTCCGTGCCCGGCTCGCCGCGCAGGTTTTTCACGGCTTCTTCGAGGCTCATTTTTTCCGCGCTCTTGCCGGCGATTTTCACGATGCGGTCGCCGGTGAGGATGCCAGCCTTGAAGCCTGGCGAGTCTTCGATGGGCGCGACGACGGTGATGGCCTTTTCCTTGATCGCGATGACGATGCCGAGGCCGCCGAACGCGCCCTGCGTGTCGTCCTGGAGCTGCTTGTAGCGTTCCGGGTCGAGGAATTCGCTGTGCGGGTCGAGCGTGTTGACCATGCCCTTGAGCGCGCTGTAAACGAGTTCCTTGCTGGTGAGATTCGTGCCGTCCACATAATCGCTGCGGACGCGGTCCAGCACGCTGGAAAAGAGTTCCAGGCTCGGTCCGGGGTTGTCCTTGGCGGCGGTCTTGTTGGCACGGAAAATCTTCGCCCCCGCCAGCAGGTTCAAGGCGAGCGCGAAAATCAACAGGCCATAGACAATCCGCGATTTCATGTCAGAAAAGAGATACCACAAAGGCACGAAGACACCAAGTTTTAGAAATCCCTTTGTGCCTGCGCGTCCTCGTGGTTAAGCCGCAGCCCGCAACAACATCTCCACATAAGCCAAATCCTCCGGGCGCGTCACCTTGGGATTCGGCGCGGGCCATGCCACCAGCCGCACCGGCTGGCCGACGAGGTCGCACGCCGCCGTGTCGTCGGTGAGAACCAGATTCTTGGCGCGCGCCGTGGCGATGGCGTTGCGGATGACCGCCACCCGGAACGTCTGCGGCGTCTGCACCGCCCACAACTTCGAGCGGTCGAGCGTGCGGGAAATGATTTTGCCGTCGGCGGATTCCTTGATGGTGTCCACCACCGCCTGCGCCGCGACCGCCGCGCCGGTCTCGCGCGCGGCGGCGATGGTGGCCGCGATGAGTTCCGCGCTCGTGCAGGGCCGCGCGGCGTCCTGGATGGCGACGATTTCCGTCTTGGGCGACAACGCCTCCAAGCCGTTCCACACCGAGTCCTGCCGTTCCGCGCCGCCGCCGACGAGGCGGAACGGTTTTTTGAAATTG